>NZ_JBSFNQ010000019.1:0-103607 GCF_053981115.1 Streptomyces sp. NPDC003691
ACCAGCAGATCGGCCCGCTGCCGGTCACCCTGGAGAAGTCCGCGCCGGGGCAGTGGAGCGCCGGGCAGGTCCGGATCCCGATGCCCGGCGACTGGCTGGTCAAGGTGACCGTACGGACCTCCGAGATCGACCAGACGACCGTCGACGAGAACGTGAAGATCGGCTGACACACCCCATGGCGAAGAAGACGAGAACCCGGACCGCGCGGACGGCCCGGACCGGGACACCCGGAGCGGCCGCGAACGGCGCGGTCCCGGCGGGGCGGGGCGGCCGCCCGGACACCGGGCCCTCCGGCGGAACCCTCCCCGGAGACGCCCGGCGGACATCCGGCGGCGCCCCCGCGGACTCCGGCCCCGACCCGGACTCCGCCCCGGACCGCACCGGCGACCGGAACACCCGCCTCCCCTCGCGTCGGCGCATCATCACCGCCGCTGGAACGGCCGGGGCCACCGGACTGGCGCTGGGCGCCGCCGGGGGTGCCCTGACCCATGCCGCGGTCACTGCCGACTCACCGACGGCGCTGACGGCGGTCGGCGCCACCGAGGTGATGTTTCACGGGAAACATCAGGCGGGCATCACCACCCCGCTCCAGGCCCGCGGTCATCTGATCGCCTTCGACCTGGCCCCCGGCGCCGGGCGCAGGGAGGCGGCCGCACTGCTCCGCCGCTGGTCGGCGCTGGCGGCGGCGCTGATGGCGGGAAGGCCCGCGCCGGATGCCGATACGGGGGTCGCCCTCGACGCGGGCCCGTCGTCCCTGACGTTCACCTTCGGCTTCGGCCGGACGTTCTTCGACCGTACGGGGCTGACCGGCCGGCGCCCCGAGGGGCTGGACCCGCTGCCCGCGTTCTCCGCCGACCAGCTGGACCCCCGGCGCTCGAACGGCGACCTCTGGGTCCAGATCGGCGCGGACGACGCCCTGGTCGCCTTCCACGCACTGCGCGCGGTGCAGCGGACGGCCGGGGACGCGGCGCGCCCGCGCTGGCAGATGGACGGGTTCAACCGCTCGCCGGGGGCCACGGGCCGGCCGATGACCGCCCGCAATCTGATGGGCCAGGTCGACGGCACCAACAACCCCCGGCCCTCCGATCCCGACTTCGAGCGGCGGATCTTCGTGCCGGGCGGTGGCGGGCAGGACTGGCTGGCCGGCGGCTCGTACGCGGTGGTCCGGCGGATCCGGATGCTCCTGGACTCCTGGGAGCGGCTGCCGCTTGCGAAACAGGAACAGGTGATCGGCCGCCGGAAGTCCGACGGCGCCCCGCTGACCGGCGGTTCGGAGACGACCCCGCTCGGTCTGGAGAAGCTGAACGCGGACGGCAAACCGGTGATCCCCGCCAACGCCCACTCCCGGATCTCCGCCCCGGAACAGAACCAGGGCTCGGCGATGCTCCGACGCCCCTTCTCGTACCACGACGGCATCCTGCCGGACGGGTCCCCGGACGCCGGTCTGCTCTTCGTCTGCTGGCAGGCCGATCCGCTGCGGGGCTTTGTCCCGGTGCAGCGGAAGCTGGACCGGGGGGACGCGCTGTCGGAGTTCATCCGGCACGAGGCGAGCGCGCTGTTCGCGGTCCCGGGCGGCCCGGCGGAGGGGGAGTACGTGGGACAGCGGCTCCTGGAGTCCTGAGTCCGGGGTCCGGGGTCCGCCGCAGGGGAGCCCGGGGTTCCGAACACCCGGGCCCGAACGGGGCCCGGACCGGGCCCGGACCGGGTCCGGGAAACCGGGCCGGGCGGGTCCGGGGGCGGACTAGGGTGATTCGTATGTCAGCCACGCGGTACACGTATCTGGGTCCCGAGGGCACCTTCACCGAGGCCGCCCTCCGTACGCTGCCGGAGGCCGCCACCCGGGAACTCGTCCCGATGGTGTCGGTCCCGGCCGCGCTCGACGCCGTACGCAACGGGGACGCCGCGGCCGCCCTGGTCCCCATCGAGAACTCCGTCGAGGGCGGGGTGACGGCGACGCTCGACGAACTCGCTTCGGGCGAGCCCCTGATGATCTACCGCGAGGTCGTGCTCCCGATCGCCTTCGCGCTGCTGGTCCGGCCGGGTACGGAGCTGTCCAAGATCAGGACCGTCACCGGTCATCCGGTGGCCCAGCCCCAGGTCCGCAAATGGCTGCGGGCCCATCTCCCCGATGCCCTGTGGGAGTCGGCGGCCTCGAACGCGGACGGTGCCCGACTGGTGCAGGAGGGCCGGTACGACGCGGCCTTCGCGGGCGAGTTCGCGGCGGCCACGTACGGCCTCGAAGCGCTGGTGACCGATATCCACGACGCGCAGAACGCGGAGACCCGGTTCGTTCTGGTCGGCCGCCCGGCCCGGCCCGCGGCGCCGACCGGCGCGGACAAGACGTCGGTCGTGATCTGGCAGCGGGAGGACCATCCGGGCGGTCTGCTGGAGCTGCTCCAGGAGTTCGCCGTACGGGGTGTGAACCTGATGCTGCTCCAGTCCCGCCCCACCGGCGAGGGCATCGGGAACTACTGCTTCGCGATCGACGCCGAGGGACATATCTCCGACCGCCGGGTGGGCGAGGCCCTGATGGGGCTGAAGCGGATCTGCCCCGAGGTGCGGTTCCTGGGGTCGTATCCCAGGGCCGGGGTGGCACCGGAGGACGTCGGCGGGCCCCGGGCGGGCACCTCGGACGCGGACTTCACCGCCGCGTCCGACTGGCTGGCCCGCTGCCAGGACGGCAGAGCCTGACCGGAACGTCCGACACCGACGTCCGACCGGAACGTCTGACCGGAGTGTCTGACCGGAGTGTCTGACCGGAACTTTCCTACCTGCTGATTTTCATCATCCACAGAGTTATCCACAGGGGTCGGGTCTCGACCTGGGGACAAGTCGACAGGGCGGAGCCGCATGGTCGACAAATCGGCTCACGGACCCCGGACGACCCCCGCCGGGGCCCCGGCCGTCCACAGTCGGCGGGACGCACCCCTGACATGCAGTCGTCACCCTCATTTCATCGGTCACCTCTTTGGAGCGAGCAATTCCCACCCGAATGAGTGGGTGGGGAGGGTTTGAGAAGGGAATCCCGAAGCTGCGGCGGAGCCCTCGGGAATGATCAGTTCCGCAATCCACAGTTTTCTCACACAGCCTGTGGATAACTTTTGAGCACCGGCACCACCTGTGGACAACCCCCGGCCAAGTCCCGCAGCCCACAAGGAACATGGGTCAATTCCGGCCGCCGGAACATGCCCCGTACCGGGGATGCGGAATGATTTCCCTTGACGCGCACGACCGTCGGAGCGGGCACCGGACACCGCCCGCCGGGGCATCACCCCACACGCCACCAAATCCCATCAATAGGGACAAAAGGCTACGCAACGCAAAATGAGGTGGCCGAGTGAGAGTCGGGCACCGGTAGCCTGGTGGGGTGATTGACCTTCGCCTGCTCCGTGAGGACCCCGACCGTGTTCGCGCCTCCCAGCGCGCCCGTGGAGAGGACGTCGAGCTCGTCGACTCCCTCCTCTCCGCCGATGAGCGGCGCAGGTCGTCCGGCACCCGCTTCGACGAACTGCGCTCCGAGCAGAAGTCGCTCGGCAAGCTCGTCTCCAAGGCGTCCCCCGAGGAGCGCGTCGAACTGCTGAAGCGGGCCGAGCAGCTCAAGGCCGACGTCAAGGCGGCCGAGGCCGCACAGAACGAGGCCGACGAGGAGACCCGCGAGCTGCTGCTCCGCCTGGGCAACCTGGTCCACCCCGACGTTCCGGTCGGCGGCGAGGAGGACTTCGTCGTCCTGGAGACGCACGGCACGATCCGCGACTTCGCCGCCGAGGGCTTCGAGCCCCGCGACCATCTGGAGCTGGGCGAGGCGCTGGGCGCCATCGACGTCGAGCGCGGCGCCAAGGTCTCCGGCTCGCGCTTCTACTACCTGACCGGCGTCGGTGCCCTGCTGGAGCTGGCCCTGGTCAACGCCGCGATCGCGCAGGCCACCGAGGCGGGCTTCATCCCGATGCTCACCCCGGCCCTGGTCCGGCCGCGCGCCATGGAGGGCACCGGCTTCCTCGGCCAGGCCGCGGAGAACGTCTACCACCTGGAGAAGGACGACTACTACCTGGTCGGCACCTCCGAGGTCCCGCTCGCCGCGTACCACATGGACGAGATCATCGAGGCCGAGAAGCTGCCCCTGCGGTACGCGGGCTTCTCCCCCTGCTTCCGGCGCGAGGCGGGCACGTACGGCAAGGACACCCGGGGCATCTTCCGGGTGCACCAGTTCGACAAGGTCGAGATGTTCTCGTACGTGGCGCCCGAGGACGCCGAGGCCGAGCACCAGCGGCTCCTGGAGTGGGAGAAGCAGTGGCTGACCTCGCTGGAGCTGCCGTTCCAGGTCATCGACGTGGCCTCGGCCGACCTGGGGTCCTCCGCGTCGCGGAAGTTCGACTGCGAGGCGTGGATCCCGACTCAGGGCAAGTACCGCGAGCTGACGTCCGCGTCGAACTGTGACGGTTTCCAGGCCCGCCGGCTCTCGGTCCGGGTCCGGGACGGCAAGAAGACGCAGCCGCTGTCGACGCTGAACGGCACGCTCTGCGCCGTACCGCGCACGATCGTGGCCCTGCTGGAGAACCACCAGCTCGCGGACGGTTCGGTCCGGGTGCCCGAGGTCCTCCGGCCCTACCTGGGCGGACGAGAGCTGCTGGAGCCGGTCACCCGGTGAGTACGCCAGCACAGGAGCCGCGCGAGCCGCGGGAGGCCGCCCGGCCGCACCAGGCCGGGCGATCGCGGGAAGCCGGGCGGTCGCGGGAGGGCCATGGGCCGTTCCCGTACGCCCTGATCGCGACCGATCTTGACGGAACGCTTCTGCGCGGCGACGGCACGGTCTCCGCCCGTACCCGGGACGCGCTCGCCGCGACCACGGCGGCGGGGGCCGCGCATATCGTCGTCACGGGCCGCGGTGTGCCGTGGACCCGTTACATACTCGACGATCTCGGCTATGACGGGCTCGCGGTCTGCGGCCAGGGCGCGCAGGTCTACCACGCCGGGGAGCACCGGCTGCTGACCTCCCTCACCCTCGACCGGAAGATCGCCGCCATCGCGCTGGCCAAGCTGGAGGCGGAGATCGGCCGGGTGGCGCTGGCCGCCAGCCGGGACGGTCTCGACGGGGACGTACTGATCAGCCCGGACTACGCGGCCCATGACGGACCGCTGCCGTATGTCCCGCTGACCGATGTGGAGCAGCTGTGGGCCGAGCCCCTCAGCAAGATCTACATCCAGCACCGGGAGCTCGACGACGACGCGCTGACGAAGGCCGCCCGGGAGACCGTGGGCGGTCTCGTCGACGTCGTCATGGCGGGGCCGGGCATCGTGGAGCTGATCCCGCTGGGGCTGACCAAGGCCACCGGGCTCTCCCTCGCCGCCCGCCGCCTCGGGGTGAAGGCGTCCGGCACGATCGCCTTCGGCGATATGCCCAACGACATACCGATGTTCGCCTGGGCCTCGCACGGGGTGGCCATGGCCAACGCCCATGACGAGCTGAAGGCCGTCGCGGACGCGGTCACGGTCTCCAACGACGAGGACGGCATCGCGGTGGTGCTGGAGGCACTGCTCGCGGCCTGAGCCGGAACGTTCCCCTTGCGCGCCCCGGACCCGGTCGTACCGGCCGGGGCGTCGCCGTACCCCGGTGGGGTGGGCGCCGGATGCCGGGGGAAGGGGGCGGCCCGCGCGTGAGCGCGCTCGAAGCGGCCGCCCCCTCGGGCCGTACCGTGGCGCGGACTTCCGCCGATACGGCGGTTCCGCGGCCGGTCCGGCACGGCCCGGACGGAAGCGCGACGGACGCTCGCGTCGCGCCGCGCTCCTCTCCCGGTCCCGGAGGTCCGGTTCTCCCGGCCTCTCCACTCTCCTCCCGGCGGGCCCGGACCCGCCACCCAATTTCCTTGCGGCGGGCACCCTTACCGGCGGTGGGTCCCGGCGCCGGTGCGGCGCGCGCCCGCCGGGCAGCCCGTGCAGGGAGGGCCCGCCGGGGAGCGTCCCGGTGCGGCGAACGCCCCGCCGTCACTCCTCGCCGGCGAGCTTCAGCACCTTGAGCCGTTGGCCCGCGTACCAGGTCGCCGCGATGGTGACGACGGTCAGCATGACGACCGCCAGCGGCAGACCGACGGCGGCGCCGACCAGTCCGTCACCGGCGATCCGCTCGGCGAGCGCCAGCGACCACTGCTGCACGCTCAGCGTGCGGGCGCCCTCGACCAGCCGGCCGAAGAGCCCTTCCCAGACCAGGGCGTAGATCAGGCCGATGACGACGGCGTTCCGGCTGACCGTGCCGATGAGCAGGAAGAGCGCGCTGTAGGCGATCGACCCGAAGAGCGCGGCCACGGTGTAGGCGACGGCGATCTGCTGGCCGTTGTTGTTGAGGATGAGACCCGCGAGCAGGGTCGGAATGGCCGAGAAGGCCATGGTGACCGCTATCGCGACGATCAGCTTGGTGAAGATGATCGTCGACCGCTTCACCGGCTTGGCGAGCAGATAGACGATGGAGCCGTCGTCGATCTCGGGGCCGATGGTGCCGGTGCCCGCGATGACCCCGATCAGCGGGACCATGGTGGCGAGGGCGAAGCCGGAGAGCAGTTGGTTGGCGGTGTCGTCGTCGGCGCCGTTGAAGAAACGGACGGCGATGGCGATGACCAGCAGCAGTCCGGGCAGGGCGAAGAGGATCGCGGCCCGGCGGCGGCCGAGAACGGCCCGGTAGGTGAGCCGGGCGACCGTGGGGTTGTACATGGTGGCGTCACAGCTCCTTTCAGGCCGCTACGAGGTAGGAGAAGACCGATTCGAGGGACTCGTCGGACGGCGAGACCGTGAGCAGCCGGATGGAGTTGTCCCGGGCCACCCGGGGCAGCAGCTCGGTGAACCGGCCGAAGTCGACGGCCTGGATGCGCAGGGCGCCCTCGGTGAGGTCGACCTCGATACCGGAGGTCGAGGGGTCGGCGATCAGCGCGGCGGCGAGCGCGCGGTCGTCGCTGGAGCGGACGAGATAGCGGTGCGGGCGGTCCGTCATCAGCCGGCGGATCCGGCGGAAGTCCCCGGACGCGGCATGGCGCCCGGCGACGACGACCTCGATATGCGCGGCGAGCTGCTCGACCTCCTCCAGGATGTGGGAGGAGAACAGCACCGTACGGCCGTCGTCGCCCATGCGCCGCAGCAGCTCCATGAGCTGCATGCGCTGCCGGGGGTCCATCCCGTTGAACGGCTCGTCGAGCAGCAGCACGGACGGGTTGTGGACCAGCGCCGACGCCATCTTCACGCGCTGGCGCATGCCCTTGCTGTACGTCGAGATCTTGCGGTCCTGGGCGTACTCCATCTCGACGGTGGCGAGGGCGTACGCGGCCTCCTTGGCACCGAGGCCGTGCAGTTCGGCGTTGGCGACGACGAACTCCCGGCCGGTGAGGAAGTCGTACATCGCCTCGCGCTCGGGCACCACGCCGATCCGGCGGTAGACGGACTCGTTCCGCCAGATCGTGGTGCCGTCCAGGGTGACACTGCCCGTCGAGGGCTCCAGAAAACCACCCATCATGTTGATGAGGGTGGACTTCCCGGCTCCGTTCGGTCCGAGCAGTCCGGTGACGCCCGGTCCGATGGACATGGTGATGTCGTTGACGGCGACGACGTTGCCGAACCACCGGGAGACGTGGTCGATGGAAATGGTGGTCATGGGCGCGGCCCGTTCTCTCGGATCTGCCGGGACTCGGGGAGTCCGCCGGGGGCTCGGTGGATGGCGGCGTGCGCCGCACGGTTCGCGGCGGTCACAGCCCCGCCTTCGCGTACCGGCGCATCAGCACGGCGTACGACCCGGCGATCAGCGCCAGGACGACCAGCACATAGACCACGCCGGCCCCGGCACCGGGGCCCTCGCCGCCGGGGAAACCGCTGTCGGCCCCGAGGTAGGCGCTCTGGAGACCGTCGATCAGGCTGAACGGCGAGAACAGGCCGAACCACTTGACCATCCCGGTGGAGCCGGAGGACTCGGCGATGGCCTGGACGGAGGTCACGGCGCCGAAGGTGATGGTCAGCGTGCCGATGATCGCGGCGACGCCGAAGCCCCGGCGGGGGGTGGCGGCGGCGAGCACCAGGCCGATTCCGGCGTACAGGACGGACAGCACGGCAACGGAGACGAGTCCCTGGGCGAACTGCTCGGTCTGCTCCAGGAAGTCCATCTTGGCGAGCAGGGCGCCGATATAGAGGATGACCAGCGGCACTCCGGTGAGGAGCAGCATGGCCGAAGCCATCGCCCCGTACTTCGCGAGCACGTAGTCGACACGTTCGATCGGCCGGGAGAAGTAGAGGGGCACCGTACGGAACCGCAGGTCGCGGGAGACGCTCTGGGGCGCCTGGGAGGCCAGGAAGAGTGCGACGACCATGGAGAGCGCGCCGGCGTACCCGGTGTACTCCAGGGGCAGTTCGTCGGACTTCATACTGACCGCGACCGCCACCATGATCAGTGCGGGCAGGCACATCACGGCGGACAGCAGCATCGGCATGACCTTGGACTTGCCGGAGCGGCCGAGTCCGAAGGATCCGCGCAGGGACTGTACGTAGAGGGAGCGCCGGACGTAGGCCCGGCCGAGGCGGCGGCCCGCGTAATTGCGGTAGCCGATGTTGTGGATACGGGCGCCGTCGGGCGCGGCGTCCGGGCCGGGGGCCGGGGGCGGGGTCGTGGTGCTCATCGGGGCTGCCCCTTCATGGCCTGGGCCGGGTCGTTCGCGGGCCCGGCGGGGGTGGCGGCGGCGGGTGCCGTGGGCGCCTGGGAGCGCGCGGCGGGCGCATGACCGGCCGGATGCGCCGTGGTGTGGTCGCCGGCGTCCGTCCGGAAGACCTCCGCTATCCGGTGGCGGCGCTGTTCCATCCGTACGAGGCCGAGGCCCAGTCCGGCGACGGTGTCGCGGACGATGTCGTACGTCTCCTCGCCCGGCGCCTCCATGAGGAGGATGTGGCCGGCCCCGGGCAGGCCCTCCTCGGTCCGGTCGTGGAGGACGACTCCGGCGGCGACCAGGCGCTCCCGCAGGGCGGCGGTGCCGTCCGGGTGGGTGTCCGAGTCGGTGACCTCGACCGCGAGGGTGGTGGTGACCTGGGTGAAGTCGCTGGTGGAGCTGGAGCGGAGGAGCGAGCCGCCGTCGATGACGACGACATGGTCGCAGGTGCGCTCCAGTTCGCCGAGGAGGTGGGAGGTGACCAGTACGGAGATGCCGAAGTCCGTGTACACGCGGCGGATCAGGCCGAGCATCTCGTCCCGGCCGACCGGGTCCAGACCGTTGGTCGGCTCGTCGAGGAGGACCAGCCGGGGGTCGTGGACCAGCGCCTGGGCGAGCTTGACCCGCTGCTTCATACCGGTCGAGTAGCCGCCGATGGGGCGGTACCGCTCCTCGTAGAGGCCGACGTGGCGCAGGGTGTCGGCGGTGCGCTCACGCGCGGCGGCGGGCGGCAGCCCGGACATCCGCGCCATATGGACGACGAACTCGGTGGCGGAGACATCGGGCGGCAGGCAGTCGTGCTCGGGCATATAGCCGACCTGCTCGCGGATGGCGCTGCCGTGGGTGGCGACGTCGAGGCCAAGGACGGCGGCCTTGCCCTCGGTGGCGGGCGCCAGCCCCAGCAGGATTTTGATCAATGTGGACTTGCCGGCCCCGTTGGCACCCACCAGCCCGGTCACGCCCGGTCCGATGTCCAAGGAGAGCCGGTCGAGGGCGGTCACCCGGGGGTACCGCTTACTGAGGCCTTCTAGGGCAATCACATTCACGGACACGACCGTAGTGGTGCCGGGCGGCGAGGACGTCAGACCTGGCGGTCGGATCCGTATCAGACTCCAGGGGGACCGGCCCCGGGGTCTCCCTACTAAAGAGAACAGCGCGGCGGTGCCGGTTGTCGTCCGATCGGCGGCGCCGCGGGTACGACGGGTGGAGCAGGAGGGACCGCCGGAGGCCGCCGGGCGGGGTTGTCCACAGGCGCCGTATGCGGGCCTTGACGCAGCCGTCGGTCATTGTCACATTCATCAGTGTCGGACGGTGGGTGCGGAGCGCGACCGCGTGCGTACGCACCGGCGGCGGTCCGGTGGCCTCCGGCCCGCGGGTGCCGCGGGGGTTCCGGGAGGTACGGCGGCGGATGTACGGGCGCGGGCGGCCACGGCCGGTCCGCGGCGCGGGGAGCGCAGGGGAGGCACGGACATGAGTGCGGGTGACCGGAGCGGTACGGCGGCGGCCGGGGCACCGGTGCCGGGCGCGCGGGAGCGCCGGGTGCGGACGGGCGGGGTCGAGCTGTGCGTGGCCGAGCTGGGCACGGCCGGACCGGGCGACACGGACCGCCCGACGGTCGTTCTCGTCCACGGCTATCCCGACAGCAAGGAGGTGTGGTCCGGGGTCGCGGGAAGGCTGGCCGCGGAGCACGGTCTCCATGTGGTGCTGTACGACGTCCGGGGGCACGGCCGTTCGTCGGCGCCGCGCCCGCTGCGCGGCGGGTTCACCCTGGAGAAGCTGACGGACGACTTCCTGGCGGTCGTGGACGCGGTGAGCCCGGACCGGCCGGTGCATGTCGTCGGCCACGACTGGGGGTCGGTGCAGGGCTGGGAGTTCGCCACCGTGGCGCGTACGGAGGGCAGGATCGCCTCCTTCACCTCGATGTCCGGGCCGTCGCTCGACCATCTGGGCCACTGGGTCAGACGGCGGGCCGCCCGGCCCACCCCGCGCCGGCTGGCCCAGTTGCTGGGCCAGGGCGCCCGTTCCTGGTACGTGTACGCGCTGCACACCCCCGCCCTGCCCGAGCTGGCCTGGCGCGGCGCCCTGGGGAGGGCCTGGCCCCGGCTGCTGGCCCGCGGCGAGAAGGTGTCCGCCGAGGGGTATCCGACGTCGTCGCTGCCCGAGGACGCGGCGCACGGAGCCTGGCTCTACCGGGACAATGTGCGCGCCCGGCTGGCCCGGCCGCGCGAGGACGCCCGTGCACACTGCCCGGTCCAGCTCATCACGGCGACCGGGGACAAGTTCCTCTCCGAGCGGTTGAACGACGGTCTGGAGGAGTGGGTGCCGCGGCTGACCCGCCGTTCCCTGCCCGCCGGACACTGGATACCGCGCACCCGGCCCGATCAGTTGTCGGCGTGGATCGCCGGGTTCGTGCGGGCCCTGGAGGGCGGGCCCGGCGGCGCTCCGGCCGCTCCGGACAGGCGGGCCGGTACCGCCGTCGCCCCCGGGCCGTATGCCGAACGGTTCGGCGGACAGCTGGTGCTGGTGACGGGCGCGGCGAGCGGCATAGGCCGGGCGACGGCGCTCGCCTTCGCCGGGGCCGGGGCACGGGTGGTCGCCGTCGACCGGGACGCCGAGGGTGCGGCCCGGACCGCCGGGCTGGCCCGGCTGGCCGGGGCGCCGGAGTCCTGGAGCGAACCGGCCGACGTCTCGGACGAGGCGGCGATGGAGAAGCTCGCGGCCCGGGTCGCCTCGGCGTACGGCGTGGTCGACGTCCTGGTCAACAATGCGGGGATCGGGATGTCCGGGCCCTTTCTGGAGACGTCGTCCGAGGACTGGCGGAAGGTGCTGGACGTCAATCTCTGGGGCGTGATCCACGGCTGCCGGCTCTTCGGTCGGCAGATGGCCGACCGGAACCAGGGCGGCCATATCGTCAACATCGCGTCCGCGGCGGCCTATCAGCCCTCCAGATCGCTCCCCGCCTACGGGACGTCGAAGGCGGCGGTGCTGATGCTGAGCCAGAGTCTGCGGGCCGAACTGGCGGGCCGCGGCATCGGGGTATCGGCGATCTGCCCGGGCTTCGTCAACACCAACATCACGGCCACCAGCCGGTTCACCGGGGTCGGCGAGGCCGAGGAGAAGCGCCTCCAGGACAGGGCCTCCCGGCTCTACGGCCTGCGGAACTACCCGCCGGAGAAGGTGGCGGAAGCGATCCTCCGCGCCGTGGTGCGCAACAGCGCGGTGGTCCCGGTGACACCCGAGGCCCGCGGGGCGCTGCTGCTGTCCCGGCTCACTCCGAGAGCGCTGCGCGGCCTGGCGCGGGTGCGGCCGCCGCTGTGACGGTCCGCCCCGGGGCCCGGGGCGGACCGGAAGAGTACGGACAACTGCCGGGGGAGGGAGGCGTGATGGCGGAGCAGCCGGTCGCCGAGTACCGGATCGAGGATCTGGCGCAGCTGAGCGGTGCCACGGTCCGGACGATCCGCGCCTATCAGGACCGCGGTCTGCTGCCGAAGCCGGAGCGGCGGGGCCGGTCCAATATCTATGGAACCGCCCATCTCACCAGGCTGCGGCGGATATCCGGGCTCCTCGACCGCGGTTACACGCTGGCTTCGATCGGAGAACTGCTGGAGGCGTGGGACACCGGACGGGGGCTCGGCGGGGTGCTCGGCCTGGTGACGGCCGAGGTGCGGGAGCCATGGCCCGGCGAGAAGTCGGCGGAGGCGGAATCCGCCGAACCGCGCCGGGTGATGTGGTCCGTTGACACCGGTCGCCTCCACCGCAATCCGGCGGACGACGGAACCCGCGGACCGCGGAACGGGAGGCTTACGGTGGCCCTTCCGGCCGGGACGATCCGGGCCGTGGAAAGCCTTGTCGGCCCGGAGAACACCGTGGAGTTCATCACGGCTGCCACGGAACGGGAGCTGCAGGCCAGGACCTTGGACGCGCTGGTACCAAGACCGTTGACGGACAACTGACTTCACCAAGGGGCAGAGCCGCGAGCCCAGTTGTCCACAGAATCGCCAATTCCCTTGTGGATAACTCATGTTCGCTGTGGATCAAACCTGGGAGTGCTCACTATTTCGGTGGCATCGCCCACAGAAGCGGATCACCCTGAGAGCCATGGCGAAGAAGAGCGACAAAAAGATCACTCAGGATGAACATCAGGACGCCGGACCGAATGAAGGACCGCTTGAAAGACCGTCCGAAGGAGCGGTGGCAGGACCGGCAACAGGACCGTTGAGAGGACCGGGGGCAGAAAGACCCGACGACCGGCGGACCGTGCGGGTGTCGAAGTACCTCTCGAAGCATCTGCGGCATCAGCCGCAGCGCATCGGACTCACCCTGGACGCCCAGGGATGGGTCGGCGTCGAGGAGCTGCTGACGGCGCTCGCCGAGCACCGGATGCCGCTGACCCGCGCCGAACTGGAGCATGTCGTCGCCGTCAACGACAAGCGCCGCTTCACCATCGACGGCGACCGCATCCGGGCCAACCAGGGCCATACGGTCGCGGTGGACCTCGCACTGCCGGCCGCCGCCCCGCCCGCGTACCTCTACCACGGCACCGTCGCGGCCCGGCTCCCCGCGATCCGCGCCGAGGGGCTGCGCCCCATGGCCCGCCACCATGTCCATCTCTCCCCCGACCGGGAGACGGCAACCCGCGTCGGCGCCCGCCGCGGCCGCCCGGTGGTGCTGTCGGTCGACGCGGGGGCGATGCACCGGGCCGGGCACACCTTCCGGGTCAGCGCCAACGGCGTCTGGCTGGCGGATACGGTCCCGCCCGCCTTCCTCCGCTTCCCGGGCCCGACGGGCCGGGACAACGGGCCCGCCCGGCGCTGAGGCGAGCGCCGGATCCCGGCGAGGAGCGCCGTCCGCGCTCAGATCGGCTCGACGGCGATGCGGGGCAGGCACAGTCGGCGGAGGTCGTCCGTGTCGCTTGTGATCACGGTGACATCGCCGTGCTCCGTGTGGGCCGTGGCCGCGAGCATCGCGTCGATGGCGTACTTGTGACCATGCAGACTCTCGGAAGCGAGCAGTCTGCTTGCCGCTCGTGCGATCTCCTCCGTGACGGGACGCACCTTGGCCAGGGAAACAGCATGGTCGAATGCCGCCTGCGGCACCTTCGGATCGCGCGCCTCCACCAGTGTGGCGGCACTCGTCACAACGAACAGGTCCAGTCTGCGGGCGACGTCCAGCCATACGGTCATGTCCCGGTGCCGGCGGGAGAGCTTGGAAAGGGCCTCGCTGTCGAGCACGAGGGTCCCGCTCATGCGGCGTCTGCCGGGGCGGATCCACCACGGTGGGCAGCATGGTGGGCGCGGACACGCTCGGCCCTGTCCGACACCTCGGCAGGGTCAACAGAGCCGTGCTCCGCTTCGGCGGCGGCGATGTACTCGTCGATGGCCTCGCGCTGAAGCTGCCGCTGTACGGCCTCCTCGATATAGGAGGAAACGCCTTGCTTGCCGGCGCGTGCCCGGATTGCCTCCAGGGTCTCGGCCCGCAGGGAGACGCTGGTGACTCGGGTCTTGCCGGGGCGTGGCGTATCCATGGGTCAAGTGTAGTACATGAACTACTAACTGATTCGGCGTTCCGAGACGACCGGCGGCGGGTCCGCGAGGGGGTTCACCGATGGCGGGGCCGCCGGGACGGGTCTCGCTCTCGTCGAATCCGCGGCGATGGAAAGCCCACGTAGGGTCGGGAGCATGCGTCTGAGCACCGTGATCCTTCCCATCCATCGCTGGGCCGAAGGTCAGAAGATCTGGCAGCAGGCCGATGACCTCGGCTTTCACACCGCGTACACCTATGACCACCTGACCTGGCGCACCTTCCGGGACGGCCCCTGGTTCGGCGCCCTGCCGACCCTGACCGCCGCCGCCTCGGTGACCGGACGCATCCGGCTCGGCACCCTGGTGACCTCACCGAACTTCCGGCACCCCGTCCCCCTCGCCAAGGAGCTGATGGCCCTCGACGACATCAGCGGCGGCCGGTTCACCCTCGGCATCGGCGCGGGCGGCGACGGTTTCGACGCCACCGCCCTCGGCCAGCAGCCGTGGACGCCCCGGGAGCGCGCGGACCGGTTCGCGGAGTTCGTACCGCTGCTGGACCGGCTGCTCACCGAGGAGGCCGTCAGCCACGAGGGCATCCACTACTCGGCCCGGGAGGCGAGGGCCCTCCCCGGCTGTGTCCAGCGGCCGCGCCTGCCGTTCGCCGTCGCGGCGACCGGACCGCGCGGGATGCGGCTCGCGGCCCGCCACGGCCAGGCCTGGGTGACCACGGGCGACCCGAAGATCGCCAAGACCGGAACCCCGGAGGAGTCCCGCGCGGCGATCGGCGCCCAGATCCGGCGCCTCGACGAGATCTGCGCGGAGACCGGCCGGACCGCCGCCCGGCCCGACCGGATCCTGCTGACCGGCTTCACCCCCGACCGCAACGCCCCGCTGGAGTCCCTGGACGCCTTCGTCGACTTCGCGGGTGCCCACTTCGCGCTGGGCATCGACGAGATCGTGATCCACTCCCCGATCCCGGGCTCGGAGTTCGCCGCGGACCAGGCCGTCTACGAGAAGATCGCCTCGGACGCCCTGGCCCAGCTGCGCTGACGGTACGGGCCCGGGCCCGGCGGCCCCGGGCCCGTACCTCCGCACACGCGTACCACGCACACCCGTACGCCTGCGCGGCTCCGTACGGAAGAATGAATGGGTGACCCCTGCAACCGATCCCCGCGGCCCGTCCCCGGCCCCTCCGCCCAGGCTGATCGCCACGGATCTGGACGGCACCCTGCTGCACGACGACAAGTCGGTCTCGGCACGGACCGTCGCCGCGCTCGCCGCGGCCGAGGACGCCGGGATCGAGGTCTTCTTCGTCACCGGCCGCCCCGCACGCTGGATGGACGTCGTCAGCGGCCATGTCCACGGCCATGGCCTGGCGATCTGCGCCAACGGCGCCGCCGTCGTCGACCTGCACTCCGGCGGCACCCTGCTCACCGTCCATCCGCTGGAGCGCGCCGACGCCCTCGGCGTCGTACGGACCCTGGGCGCGATCGCGCCGGGCACCACCTTCGGGGTCGAGACCACCACGGGTTTCCACCACGAGCCCGCTTATCCGACGCTGTACGCCGACGAACCCGGGACCATCGTCACCGAGGCCGAGAAGCTCCTCCGGAGCGAGGCCGCGACCGGATCACCCGTACTGAAGCTGCTCGCCCAGCACCCGGAACTCGCACCCGACACCTTCCACACGCTGGCCCGGGAGCACATCGGGGACCTCGCCTCCGTCACCCGGTCCAGCGCCGGAGCGCTTCTGGAGATCAGCGGGCCGGGCGTGAGCAAGGCCAGCACCCTCGCCCGGTGCTGCGCCGAGCGCGGTATCTCCGCCGCTGAGGTCGTCGCCTTCGGGGATATGCCGAACGACGTGGAGATGCTCCGCTGGGCCGGGACGTCGTACGCGATGGGCAACGCCCATCCGGAGGTCCTGGCCGCGGCGTCGGGGCGGACCGCCGCCAACAACGAGGACGGGGTCGCCGTCGTCATCGAACGGATCCTGCGCGAACGGGGCTGAGGGTGCAGGCGTACGCGATGCCGGGCCGGCCTCGACGGGGCGGCAGCACGGCCGCGGAGCCGTGGGCCCGCTACGGGCCGGGCTCAGAGATCAGGCTCACCCCCCGCTCCCGCAGCCATCCGGCGGGATCCACCCCCGAACCCAGGTAGGGGGTGAGCCGCACCTCGAAGTGCAGATGCGGGCCGGTCGAATTGCCCGTCGAACCCGCCAGCCCGATCACCTGCCCCGTGCCCACCCGCAGGCCCTGCCCCACCGTCACCGCCGACAGATGCGCGTACTGCGTGTAGTAGCCGCCGGGGTGTTGTACGACGATCTGGATACCGAAGGCTCCCCCGCAGGACACCGACTGCACCCGGCCCGCGCCCACCGACCGGACGGGCGTTCCGGTGTCGACGGCGAAGTCCTGGCCCGTATGACGGTGCACCCAGCGCGCACCGCCGCTGCCGAAGCCCGCCGACAGCCGGTACCGGTCGACCGGTGCCACCCAGGCCGGACCGCCACCGGCACCGCCGTCCGGCTCCGGCGGCAGTTCGGCTCCTGCCCCGTTCCCGGCCGGGCCCGCGCAGGTCCCGGCAGCGGCCAGCGCCGCCGCCTCGCTCCGGAGCCGCCACCGCGCCGCCTCCAGACTGCGCTCCAGCCCCTTCCGTACCCGGGCCAGCCGCTCCGTCCGTGCGTCGAGATCCTGCCGCACCCGGCGGGCCCGCTCCTCGGCCGTCTCCAGCCGGGCCTCCGCCGCCGCGGCCCGCGCGAGCAGCCGCCGGACGGCGGTCTCGGCCTGTCTGGCGGCCCGTCGGCCGTGCATCAACTGGTCCGGGTCGCGGGCGAGCAGCAGTCCGGCGGTGGCGGTGAGCTGCCCCCCGGTGCGGTACTGGTCGCGGGCGACCGCGCCCACGGCGTCGCGCAGGACGGCGAGGTCACCGCGGCGCCGGTCGAGCTGTTCCCGGAGCCGGGCGAGCACGGCCCGCTGGGCGTCCGCCGCCCGCAGGCTCCTCCCGTACGCCGCGGTGACCTCCGCGGCCCGTTCGTAGAGCCGGGCCACCTCGGCGGAGGCTCCGGCCAGCGCCGATCCGTGGGCGGTGGTCGCACCGGCCTCACCGGTCCCGCTGCCCCCGGCCGCGGAGGTCGGGGAGTCCGGCGAGTCCTCCGGCCGCCCTCCGTACTCCCGGCTCCCGGCCGGACCGGCCTCCTCGGTACGGCCACCACCCTCCGGTTCCGGTTCGGCCGGGCCGCTCACCGGCGGCTCCCCGCCGCCCTCCGTACCCGCGGGGTCCTGCTCCGTATGCGTACCGGCGGCTGACGCCGGGCCGGGCGTCAGCGGACCGGGCACCAGCAGGACGCATACCGCCATCACCAGCACGGACAGCGGCGACCGGCGTTTTCGGCACAGGCACATGCCCCGGATCGTCACCCGCGGACCCGTCGATCCCGGGGAGCGCCCTGGGGTCGTACGGCCACCCGGACCAGCAAATCCCCCCGGCCCGGCGGTACCCGGCGGGTGACCGGCAGCGGGCGCGTACCCGCAACGGGGCGGCACCGGCCCGGAAACGCGCCCGGTGACCGGCACCGGGCACGTACCGAAACAAACCCGCCCGGGCCCGAGCGCCTCCCTGCAACGGGCCCGCACGGGCCCGGACACACGCCCGGCGACCGGGCACCCACCACATACCGCAACAAACCCGCCCGCACCCGCGCCTACAGCGGTGCCTCCCAGCGGACCGTCGTGCCCTGCCCGCCCTCGCCGATACCCGGGCCGCAGGTGCTCGACCCGCCCAGCGACTCCGCCCGCCGCGCCAGATTGCGCAGGCCGCTGCGGCGCCCCCCGGCCGGGATGCCGACCCCGTCGTCGGCGACCGTGAGCCGTACCCCCTCCGAACCGTCCGGCAGCTTCACCGTCGCGTCCACGACGACGTCGATACGGGAGGCGTCCGCGTGCCGGAAGGCGTTCGACAGCGCCTCGCGCAGCGCCGCGATCAGGTTCTTGCCGGTCAGCTCGCCGACGACGGTGTCCACCGGGCCCAGGAAACGGTGGCCCGGGGTGAAACCGAGCGGTACGGCCGCCATGTTGATCTCGCGCAGTACCCGGGTCCGCAGCCCGGACGGCGCCTCCGCCGGGCCCTGCTGGAGCGCGAAGATCGCCGTACGGATCTCCTGGATGGTCACGTCCAGTTCGTCGACGGCCTTGCCGACACCGTCCTGGACGGCGGGCACCCGGGACCGCCGCTGGGCCCCCTCCAGCATCATCCCGGTCGCAAACAGCCGCTGGATCACGAGATCGTGGAGGTCGCGGGCGATCCGGTCCCGGTCCTCGTAGACCGCGAGCCGTTCCCGGTCCCGCTGCGCCTCGGCCATGATCAGGGCCAGTGCGGCCTGCGAGGCGAACTGGGTGGCGAGGGTCCGCTCCGCCTCCGTGAACTGCCGGGCGCCCCGGTTGCGCGGGGTGGCCAGGGCACCCAGCACCCGCCCGCCGCTCTGGAGCGGCAGCATCATGCAGGGCCCGTACCGTCCGGCGCTCCGGGTGATCACCCGTGGGTCGGTGGCGGCGTCCGCGACGAAGACCGGCTCCCCCGCCAGCAGCCTGGCGATCACCGGGCTCTCCGGCGGCATCACCTCTCCCAGCGCCGTCGTGGGCCGGTCGGTGGCGACGGCGACGATCTCCAGGCCGCCCTCGTCGGCGGGGAGCAGAACGATCCCGGCGGCCGCGTCGGCGAGCCTGCGGGCCTGTTCGGCGACGACGGCCAGGGCGTCCTCGGCGTCGCCGCCCGACAGCAGGGCGGTGGTGACGGCGACCGAGCCGTCGATCCACCGTTCGCGCTGGCGGGCCGCCTCGTAAAGCCGGGCGTTGCCGATGGCGATGCCCGCCTCCGTGGCCAGCACCCGGACCATATGGAGGTCGTAGTCGTTGAATTCGGCCCCGCCCCGCTTCTCCGCGAGATAGAGGTTGCCGAAGATCTCGCCCTGGACGCGGATCGGGACACCGAGGAAGGTCCGCATCGGCGGATGGCCGGGCGGGAAACCGGCCGCGCGGGGATCGGTGGTCAGATCCGCCAGCATCACAGGCGCCGGATCGTGGATCAGCGCGCCGAGCAGGCCCCGCTGGCCGTCCGGCCGGTGGCCGATCCGGGTGGCGGTCTCCTCGTCGATGCCGTGGGTGACGAAGTCGGAGAGTCCCCGACCCTCGCTGTCGACCACTCCGATGGCCGCATAGCGAGCGTCGGCGAGTTCGGCGGCGGTCTCGCAGATCCGGTCGAGGGTGGTGTGCAGTTCCAGCCCGGTGCCGACGGACCGCATCGCCTCCAGCAGTTGCGGCACCCGGGCGGTCAGCTCGGTCGACAGCCCCTGGAGGCTGCGGGTCACCCGGGTCGCGGCCTCCAGCGGATCCCCTGTTTCCGCCGGTTCAGCCGGTTCAGCGGGTTCCGGCCCGCGGTCCGGCGCGGTGTCGCCGACGGGTGCGCCGGCGTCGGCATCGGTGGGGTCCGGGACGGGGTCTGTCATGACCTTGAGCCTAGTAATTCCGTTTTAGCGAGAAAAGTCGGCTCCCTCGGGCGCCCTGGGACACAGGGGCGCCCGCCCGGGCCGAAGCGTCCCGGAACACGCCCCGGACGCCCCACGGCACGCGGGCGGCTTCCCCGGCCGAAGGCGCACTGCCCCCCTGCCGGCCGAGGAGCGGCTCGTCCACCCCGGCCGGCTCCGTACCCCGGGGCGCGGCCGCCGGACGGCCCCGACCGGGCCCATGGCCGGGGCGCCCGGGCCGGACGGTCCGGCGTAACCGGCGGGCCCGGCACCCCGCGGACCAGCGGCCCGCCGCGCCCTCACCGCCCCCGGACCGCCACCCCGGCCGTCTCCAGCAGTTCCCCGGCCGTCTCGTCCGTGGCCCGCTCCCGGTCCAGCATCCGCCGCAGCGGACCGTCCACCGCCGCCAGTTCGGCGTACGGGCCGCGCTGCGCGACCCGTCCGTCCGCCAGGACCACCACCTCGTCGACCGCTTCGAGCCCCCGGAGCCGGTGGGTGATCAGCACCGTGGCTCCACCCCGGCCGGTCCGCCCCTCCGTCGCCGCCAGCAGATCCGCGGTCAGCGCGTCGGCGGTGGCCACGTCGAGGTGCTCGGCCGGCTCGTCGAGCACCAGCACGGGGAAGTCCGCGAGGAGCGCGCGGGCGAGCGCGAGCCGCTGCCGCTGGCCCCCGGAGAGCCGGGCGCCGTGCTCGCCGACCAGGGTGTCCATGCCCTGCGGCAGACCCTCGACCCACTCCAGGAGCCGGGCCTCTTCGAGCGCGCGCCGCAGCTGGTCGTCGGTCGCCCCGGGGCGGCCGATGCGCAGGTTCTCGCGGACCGAGCTGTCGAAGACATGGGCGTCCTGGGCGCAGAGACCGACCAGACCGCGGACGGCGTCCCCGTCGAGCGTCCGGACATCCGTCCCGCCCAGGGTGTAGGGCACACCGGCGGCCGCGCCGGGCGTGTCCGCCATATCCGCGGCGTTCACCTCCGCGGTGTCCAGGAAACGGACCAGGACCTGCGCGAGCGTGGTCTTCCCGGACCCGGAAGCGCCGACGACCGCGATCCTGCTGCCCGCCGCGATGCGCAGGTCGATCCCGTCGAGGGCGTTCCGCTCCTGACCCGCGTACCGGGCCCGTACGCCCCGCAGCTCCAGCGGGAACGCCGTCGCGGGTGCCTCCGCGGGCACCTCGGGCTCGCCGACCGGTACGGGCGCGTCCAGTACCTCGTAGACCCGCTCCGCGCTCCGGCCGACCCGCTGCCGGTACTGCACGGCCAGCGGCAGTGCGTTCACCGCCTCGAAGGCGGCAAGCGGGGTGAGGACGACAACCGCGAGGCTGACGCCGTCGAGCCGACCGTCCAGGACCGCCTGGGCCCCGGCGAGCGCCACGAACACGACCGTCAGTCCGCAGGCGAGCGCGGTGAGCCCGGCGCCGAGCGCGGTGGCGGCCGCACCCCGGGACGCGATGCCGGTCAGCCGCCGGTCCGCCTCCCGTACGGCTTCGGTACGGGCGCCGAGGGCCCCGGCCACCGTCAGTTCGGCGGTGCCGTGCAGCAGATCGACCGTACGGGTGGCCAGCAGGCCCCGCGCGGGCGCGAGCTGCCGTTCCGCCCGCCGCGCCACCGCGCCGCTGAGCAGCGGTACGCCCACTCCGGCGATCAGCAGTCCGGCGGCGAGCAGGGCACCCGCCTCCGGCAGCAGCCACGCCGTGAAGCCGACCGCTCCCGCGCTCACCAGGAGGGCGGAGCCCGCGGGGAGCAGCCAGCGCAGCCAGTAGTCCTGGAGTGCGTCGACATCGGTGACCAGCCGGGAGAGCAGATCGCCCCGGCGGCTGCGGTTCAGTCCGGCCGGCGCGATCCGCTCCAGCCCGCGGTGGACGGCCACCCGGAGTTCGGCGAGCATCCGCAGCACCGCGTCGTGGGAGACGATGCGTTCGGCGTAGCGGAAGACCGCCCGGCCGATACCGAAGGCACGGGTCGCGGTGACGGCCATCATCAGATAGAGCACCGGCGGCTGTTCGGAGGCCCGGGAGATCAGCCAGCCGGAGACCGCCATCAGACCGACGGCGGAGCCCAGCGCCAGACTGCCCAGCAGCAGCGCCAGCCGGAACCGGCCGCGCTGGTGGCGGGCGGCCCGCCGGACCCGGGTGAGCGCGGGGACCCGGATGCCCCGGGCCGCCGTGCGCCCGTCCTCGAAGTCGTACCCGCCGCTGCCGTGTTCCCGGCCGGACGGGTCCGCGCCCGGACTCCCGTCCGCGCCCGGACCGGCATCCCCGGCACCGGCGTCACCCGTACGCGCATCACCGGTACGGACATCACCGGTACGGACATCCCCGGCACCGGCGAACGGGCTGGCGTACGCCCCGGTCTCCGGCTCCCGTGCGGCCACGACGAGCGCCCCGCCGTCCGCCGTACGCGTCCTGGTCAGCCGTACCACCCGGTCCGCGACCGCCAGCAGCGCCGGGCGGTGGACCACCAGCAGCACGGTCCGGCCGGCGGTGAGCCGCCGTACCGCCGCCACGACCTCCTCCTCCGTACCGCCGTCCAGCGCCGCGGTGGGCTCGTCGAGCAGCACCACGGGCCGGTCGGCGAGGAAGGCCCTGGCCAGCGCGAGCCGCTGGCGCTGGCCCGCGGAGAGCCCGGAGCCGTCCTCACCGAGTACGGTGTCGACGCCCTCGGGCAGCTCGGCGACGAAGCCGTCCGCCCCGGCCTGCCGCAGGGCCTGCCGTACGGCGGTGTCGTCGGCGTCCGGCCGGGCCAGCCGGACGTTCTCGGCGACGGTCCCCGCGAAGAGGTACGGCCGCTGGGGCACCCAGGCGATCCGCTCCCGCCAGCGGGCGGTGTCCAGCTCGCCGAGCGGGACACCGCCGACCGTGACCCGGCCCTCGGCCGGTTCGGTGAACCCCAGCACCACATCGAGCAGGGTGGACTTGCCGACTCCGCTCGGGCCGACCAGGGCGACGGTCTCGCCCTCCCCGACGGTCAGGGTCGCCGAGTCCAGGGACGGTTCGGCGCGCCCCTCGTGGCGGACCGTCACCCCGGTGAGCTCCAGCTTTACGGAGCCGGGCACCGGCCGGGTCCCGGCGCGGCGCGGCTCGGTCTCCAGGACCTGGAAGATCTCCTCGGCGGCCGCGAGCCCCTCCGCGGCGGCGTGGTACTGGGTGCCCACCGTCCGGATCGGGAGATAGGCCTCCGGCGCGAGGATCAGGATGACCAGCCCGGTGTAGAGGTCCATTCCGCCGTGGACCAGCCGCATACCGATGGTGACGGCGACCAGGGCGACGGAGAGGGTGGAGAGCAGCTCCAGCGCGAAGGAGGAGATAAAGGCGACCCGCAGGGTGCGCATGGTGGCCCGCCGGTACTCGGCGGTGATCGTACGGATCGACTCGGCCTGTGCCTTGGCCCGGCCGAAGACCTTGAGCGTCGGCAGACCGGCGACGACATCCAGGAAGTGCCCCGACAGCCGGGACAGCTGCCGCCACTGACGGTCCATCCGGGCCCGGGTGTACCAGCCGATCAGGACCATGAAGAGCGGGATCAGCGGCAGGGTCACCACGATGATGGCGGCGGACACCCAGTCCTCGGTGACGATCCGCGCCAGTACCGCCACCGGTACGACGACGGCCAGCCCCAGCTGGGGCAGATAGCGGGCGAAGTAGTCGTCGAGGGCGTCGATGCCCCGGGTGGCCAGCGCGACCAGGGACCCGGTCCGCTGTCCGCTCAGCCAGCCGGGGCCGAGCACCGCGGCCCGCTCCAGCAGCCGTCCCCGCAGCTCCGATTTGACCGCCGCGCTCGCCCGGTGGGCCGCGAGTTCGGTGAGCCAGGAGACCAGCGCCCGGCCGGCGGCGACCGCCGCCAGCAGGGTGACCGGGGTCAGCACCTCCGTGGCGCCGTACCCCTTCTGGAAGGCCCCGACCACCACCTCGGCGATCAGCATCGCCTGGGCGATGACCAGCGCCGCCCCGATCAGGCCGAGCAGTACGACCGCGGCCAGAAAGCGGCGGGTGGTCCGGGCGTAACGGAGCAGACGCGGGTCGATCGGTTTCACGTGAAACATCCCCTACGGACGAGCAGTCCTACGGTCGGGAAGGGCGGAGCGGTTCTGAGCACCGCCCCGGGCCGGGCCGGCGGGAGCCTGACCGCGGGCCCGGGGCCCGCGGTCACCGGCCCCTGCACCGGCCGGTACGCGGCGCTCAGTGCGCGTCGGCAATGTGCTGTGTACCGATCCGCTTGCGGAAGACCCAGTACGTCCACCCCTGGTAGAGCATCACCAGCGGCGCGGCGATCCCGGCGCACCAGGTCATGATCTTCAGGGTGTACGGGGTCGACGAGGCGTTGGTGACCGTCAGGTTCCAGGCCTCGTTGAGCGACGAGGGCATGACGTTCGGGAAGAGCGTCAGGAAGAGCATCGCGACGGCGGCCACGATGGTCACGCCCGAGAAGGCGAACGACCAGCCCTCGCGCCCGGCCAGATTGGTGGCGATGGCGGCCACCAGGGCCAGCACCGCCACGACCATCGCGACCAGGCTCGCCGTGTCGCCGCGGTCGGCCTGGGTCCAGCCCAGGAAGCCGAGCGCGAGTACGGCGGTGAGCAGACCCAGCTTGGTGGCCAGCGCCCTGGCCCGGCCGCGGATGTCGCCCACGGTCTTCAGCGCGGTGAAGACCGCCCCGTGGAAGGTGAACAGGGTCAGGGTGACGAGTCCGCCGAGCAGGGCGTACGGGTTGAGGAGGTCCGCGACATTGCCGACGTACTCCATCTCACCGTCGATCTTGACGCCGCGCACGATATTGCCGAAGGCCACACCCCAGAGGAACGCCGGGATCAGCGAGCACCAGAAGATGGCGTGCTCCCAGTTGGTCTGCCAGCGGTCCTCGTCCCGCTTGTGCCGGTACTCGAAGGCGACGCCCCGGACGATCAGGCAGAACAGGATGATCAGCAGCGGCAGATAGAAGCCGGAGAAGAGGGTGGCGTACCACTCGGGGAAGGCGGCGAAGGTGGCACCGCCCGCCGACAGCAGCCAGACCTCGTTGCCGTCCCAGACCGGGCCGATGGTGTTGATCAGTACCCGCCGCTCCCTGCGGTCGCGGGCGAGCAGTTTGGTCAGCACGCCGACCCCGAAGTCGAACCCTTCGAGGAAGAAGTAGCCCGTCCAGAGGAAGGCGATCAGCACGAACCAGACGTCGTGGAGTTCCATGACTGAGCAGCTCCTTCGGCCTCAGTAGGAGAAGGCCATCGGCCGGTCGGCGTCACGGTCGTCGCCGCCGATCTTCGTGGGCGGGTTGAGATCGGCCTCGGTCAGCTCGGGCGGGCCCAGCTTGACGTACTTGACCAGCAGTTTGACCTCGATCACGGCGAGCACCGCATAGAGCAGGGTGAAGACGATCATCGAGGTGAGGACCTCGCCCTGCGAGACGCCGGGGGAGACCGCGTCCTTGGTCCGCAGCACTCCGTAGACCACCCAGGGCTGGCGGCCCATCTCCGTGAAGATCCAGCCCCAGGAAGTGGCGATCAGCGGGAAGGTCATGGTCCACAGGGCGGTGATCCAGTACCAGCGGGCGAAGCGCGGGCTCAGCGCCTTGCGCCGGAAGAGCACCAGATTCGGCACCTCGTCCTCGCCCGTCCGCAGCGCCGCCGGGAGCAGGAACTTCTTCCTAGTCAGCCAGAGGCCGAGCAGACCGAGGGCGAAGGAGGCCATACCGAAGCCGATCATCCAGCGGAAGCCCCAGTAGGCCACGGGGATGTTCGGCCGGTAGTCGCCGGGGCCGTACTTCTCCTGCTCCATCTTGTTGATGTCGTTGATGCCGGGGACGTACGAGTCGAAGTCGCCGTTGGCGAGGAAGGACAGTATCCCGGGGATCTCCAGGGCGACCTCGTTGTGCCCCTTGTCGACGTCGCCGTAGGCGAAGAGGGAGAAGGGTGCCGGGGCCTCGCCGTCCCAGAGGGCTTCGGCGGCGGCCATCTTCATCGGCTGCTGCTTGAACATGACCTTGCCCAGGAAGTCACCGCTGACGGCGGTGAGCAGCCCGGCGGCGATCACGGTCACCAGGCCCAGCCGGAGCGAGGTCCGCATGACCGGTACGTGCTTGCGGCGGGCCAGGTGGTAGGCGGCGATGCCGACCATGAAGGCGCCGCCGACGAGGAAGGCCGCGGTGATCGTGTGGAAGAACTGGGTGACCGCGGTGTCCTGGGAGAGCACGCGCCAGAAGTCGGTCAGTTCGGCCCGGCCGCGCTCCTCGTTGATGCGGTAGCCCACGGGGTGCTGCATCCAGGAGTTCGCCGCCAGGATGAAGTAGGCGGAGAGGACCGTACCGATCGACACCATCCAGATACAGGCCAGGTGGATCTTCTTGGGCAGCTTGTCCCAGCCGAAGATCCAGAGCCCGATGAAGGTCGACTCGAAGAAGAAGGCGATCAGTGCCTCGAAGGCGAGCGGAGCGCCGAAGATGTCACCGACGAAGCGGGAGTAGTCCGACCAGTTCATCCCGAACTGGAACTCCTGCACGATGCCGGTGACGACACCCATGGCGATATTGATCAGGAACAGCTTGCCCCAGAACTTGGTCGCCTTGAGGTACTTCTCCTTGTTCGTCCTGACCCAGGCGGTCTGCAGACCGGCGGTCAGGGCGGCGAGGGAGATCGTCAGAGGGACGAAGAGGAAGTGGTAGACGGTCGTGATGCCGAACTGCCATCGCGCCAGGGTCTCCGGCGCCAGAGCCAAGTCCACGTCGTCATCTCCTTACATCGACGAGGTCGATCGGCAGTTTGCCTGATTAATCCCGGTCAGAGCGGGATGAACGAGACACGCTTGTGAAAGCGTTCACATTCACATGAGATTATGTCTCATACGAAATCCGGACTGGTGACCGGGGGGTACCTCTTGACTCGACAACGGTCCGGATGCTTGATCGCCCCGTCGGCCGCCCGCCCTCGGCGGGCCCGGATCCGCGGCACCGGCCGCCCGGGGTCCCGGGCCGGCCACCCGGACCGGGGACCGGCGACAGACACCGGCCCGGCGGGGCGCGGCCGGAAACACCGGCGGCCCGGGTCCTCGAAGGACCCGGGCCGCGATCACACTGTGGTTTCCCGGGGGAGCGCCGTGGGGCGCGGTCCGTCAGAGCTTCTGCCGGAAGTCGCCCGCCACCCTCAGGAAGAGGTCGTTCGCCTCCGGCTCGCCGATCGTGATCCGCGCGCCCTCGCCCGGGAAGGGCCGGACCACGACACCTGCCTCCTCGCACACCGCAGCGAACTCCGCCGTCCGCTCCCCCAGCCTCAGCCAGACGAAGTTGGCCTGGGTCTCCGGCACGGTCCAGCCCTGCCCGACCAGCCCTTCGCAGACCCGGGCCCGCTCGCAGACCAGCATCCCGACCCGGCCCAGCAGCTCGTCCTCCGCCCGCAGCGAGGCGACGGCCGCGTCCTGCGCGAGCTGCGTCACCCCGAACGGCACGGCCGTCTTCCGCAGCGCGGCCGCGACCGGCTCATGGGCGATCGCGAAGCCGACCCGCAGCCCCGCCAGGCCGTACGCCTTGGAGAAGGTCCGCAGCACCGCCACATTGGGCCGGTCGCGGTAGATCTCCACACCGTCCGGTACGGCCGTGTCCCGGATGAACTCCCGGTACGCCTCGTCCAGCACCACCAGCACGTCCGACGGCACCCGGTCGAGGAAACGCTCCAGCTCCTGGCGCCGTACCACCGTCCCGGTCGGGTTGTTCGGGTTGCAGACGAAGATCAGCCTGGTCCGGTCGGTGACCGCATCGGCCATGGCGTCCAGATTGTGCACCTCGCCCGCGGTCAGCGGCACCTGCACCGGCGTCGCCCCGCTGACCCGGGTGATGATCGGGTACGCCTCGAAAGACCGCCAGGCGTAGATCACCTCGTCGCCCGGGCCCGCGGTGGCCTGGAGCAGCTGCTGGGCCACACCGACCGATCCCGTACCGGTCGCCAGATGCGACACCGGCACCCCGAACCTGTCCGCCAGCTCGGCCATCAGCCCCGTACAGGCCATATCGGGGTAGCGGTTGAGGTTGTGCGCCGCCGCGAGGGCGCTCTCCAGCACCCCCGGGAGCGGCGGATAGGGGTTCTCGTTGGACGACAGCTTGTAGGCGACGGGGCCGTCGGTGGCCGCCGGCCTGCCCGGCTTGTACGTGGGAATTCCGTCCAGCTCGGCACGTAGCTTGGGGCTCGTCTCGCTCACCGCAGATCCTCCTCGACCAACCGAACGACCGTCCACGGCCCCGCCGGAATCCGGCCGGACCCAATACTGCACACCTTATGAGGATTACCTCCGGAGAGAAGCCCGTGAACCCCCTCGGAATCCGGGGGAGCGCAAGGCATTCCGCCGCGCGCCCGTGGTTCGCTCCGTGGCGCGCGTCCCCCGTAGAGGTGAGTTGAGACCTCTCCGAGACCTCGAACCAGCTCCAGGCTTGGACCGAAGCACACCTCAGCCGACCTATGACTAACGGATAAGTGCCTTAAATTCCAAGGTAGTTGATGGCTTATGATCATGCAGAATCGTGCCTGTCAACGGAGGCAGAGGTGATCGGGCCCACCGCCCGCCCGAGCCCTAATATCGGCACGCCATGACAGCAGCAGGGAAGCACCAGGTGAGCCGGACGGACACAACCCGCCGGGGCAGCCGGCAAGGTCGGGCAGGCATCCGAGACGTCGCCGCCGCAGCCGGTGTCTCCATCACGACCGTCTCGGACGCGCTGAACGGGAAGGGCCGGCTCCCGGACGCCACCCGCAGACACGTGCGCGAAGTCGCCGACCGGCTGGGCTACCGCCCGTCGGCGGCCGCCCGCACCCTCCGTACCGGAAAGTCGGGCCTCATCGGTCTGACCGTGACGACGTACGGGGATGAACCTTTCACCTTCACGGAGTTCGCGTACTTCGCCGAGATGGCGCGGGCGGCCACCTCCGCCGCGCTCGCCCGGGGCTATGCGCTGGTAATCCTGCCCGCGACCTCCCGCCACGACGTCTGGTCCAACGTCGCCCTCGACGGCACGGTCGTCATCGACCCCTCCGACCACGATCCGGTCGTCACCGAGCTGGTCCGGCAGGGCCTGCCCGTCGTCTCCGACGGACGCCCGGCCGGCACCCTCCCGGTCACCGCCTGGGTGGACAACGACCACGAAGCCGCCGTACTCGACCTCCTCGACCATCTCGCCGACGCGGGCGCCCGCCGGATCGGGCTGCTCACCGGCACCACCACGGACACCTACACCCGGCTCTCCACCACCGCCTATCTGAACTGGTGCGAGCGGGTCGGACAGGACCCGGTCTACGAGTCCTACCCCGCCCACGACCCCTGTGCCGGGGCCGTCGCCGCCGACCGGCTCCTCGCCCGCCCCGACCGCCCCGACGCCGTGTACGGCCTCTTCGACCCCAATGGCACGGACCTGCTGGCCGCCGCCCGCCGGTACGGGCTGCGGGTCCCCGACGACCTGCTGCTCGTCTGCTGCAGCGAGTCGACGGTCTACGCCACCACCGAGCCCCCCATCACCACGCTCTCGCTCAAACCGCGCCGGATCGGCACCGCGGTCGTCCAACTGCTCATCGACGCCATCGAGGGAATCGACGAGGACCGTCCGGTCGAGCAGGTGATACCGACGGAGCTGATCGTCCGGACCTCCTCGCAGCGCCGCTCCCCGAGGACCACCGTCAGCCCGCCGCGCTCCCCGGCGCCGGACTAGGCCGTCTCCGCCCGGCGGGCGGCGCCCCGGGACGGCCGCACCGGCCGTCCCGCCGGGCACCCGGGCCGGACGAGCCCCCGGACGGGCCCCGGACCGTCACCGGCGCGTCACCAGTACGTCCCCGGTGGATGTCCGGCACGACGGCCCGGCGTCCCCAATTGGGGCCCTATTGGGGCGAAACAGCCGAGGTGTGCGGGGTACGGCCGGATTCACCACCCCTGGTGCGTCACACAGCGCGGACCTCATTCCTATGATGGGCGGACGACACCGCGGACCACCCCGACCAGGCTGGGCCGAGAGGTGAACGGCGGCGCGACGGTGGTGGAGGGGTCGATGACTCAGGGGGCCGGTCAAGGACCCGTGGTGCGCACGGCGACGTTGCGCGATTTCCGCGTTCCGCCGTATGCGCGGATGCCCGTGCAGTCGGAGAGTCCGCAGGACGGCGAACGTCCCGAGAGCATCCCGGCACCGCGCGCGCCGGAGGCCGGCGCCCAGGACCGTACGGCGCCCGGGCACACGGCACCCGCGCACGCGCCGGAGGCCGCCGTACCGCCCGGCGGAGCGCTGCCCGGCCACGAGGCGGCGGATCCGGCGCAGCCGCCCGCCGCCCCGGAGCACGCCGTACCGCCGGCCGCGCCGGAGTACCCGGTGACCGCCGCGCCACGGCACGAGCCGGAGCCGCCGGCGTACCACCAGGAGCCCCCGGCGTACGGCGGGGCGCCCGCCGCGTACCCCGTGGCGCAGCACGACCACCCCGGGAACGCCGTCCCCGAGGACGAGCTGCCCGAGGGCTACACCCCCACCGAGCGGGATCTTCCCGTGATCAGCCGCGCCGAGCCCGCGGCGGAGCCCCTGCCGGGTGCGGGAGAGGCCCCCGCGGCGAACGAGCTCGGCCCCCTCTATGTCGTCGGCGACGTCCACGGCTATCTCGACCAGCTCGTCGCGGCCCTCACCGCCCAGGGGCTGATCGACGCCGACGGGAACTGGGCCGCGGGCAATGCCCGGCTCTGGTTCCTCGGCGACTTCACCGACCGCGGACCCGACGGCATCGGCGTCATCGACCTGGTGATGCGTCTCTCGGCGGAAGCCGCGGCCGCCGGCGGCTACTGCAAGGCCCTGATGGGCAATCACGAGCTGCTGCTGCTCGGTGCCAAACGCTTCGTCGACACACCGGTGAACTCCGGCGCCGGCACCGCGACCTTCCAGGCCGCCTGGCTGCTCAACGGCGGTCAGAAGTCCGATATGGACCGGCTCCAGGACGTCCATGTCCAGTGGATGTCCCGGCTAGACGCGGTCGTCGTCGAGGACGGCCATCTGCTGCTGCACTCCGACACCACCGCCTATCTCGACTACGGCGGCACCGTCGAGGACGTCAACGAGGCGGTGCACGACATCCTCACCCGCAACGACCCCGACGAGTGCTGGGACCTCTTCCGGAAGATGACCAAGCGGTTCTCCTTCCGCGACGAGGAGGCCGGCCCGCAGGCGGTGCGCGAACTGCTCGACGCCTACGGCGGCACGCGGGTCGTCCATGGTCACAGCCCCATTCCGTATCTCCTCGGCGAGGTCGGTACGGAGGACGGCGAGGACGGCGAGCGCCCGGTCGTCGAAGGGCCGCACGTCTACGCGGGCGGGCTGGCGATCGCCATGGACGGCGGAGTCACCATGGCCGGAAAGCTCCTTGTCGTCCGGTTGCCCGTGGCCGGCTGACCGAAGCCGGACACGCGTTTTACCGAAAGGCTCTGTCACCCCGTGCCGTAGCGGCTCTACCATCTGCTTATCCGTTGCAGGCTCTCCTCCGTTTACCACCGGAAGACCCGTTTCCGTACGGGCCTTCCGGGCGTACGGAGCATCGGGGGATGCACATGAACAGCGCTCCGCAGCTGCAGAGCGAGGACCGTGCCGAATTCCAGCGGCTCCTCGACGACGTACTGAGCACCGCCCATGAACGACCGGAACTGGCCACGATCGGCGAGCGGCTGAATGCCACTCAGCTGCGTACGCTGGCGCAGAACGCCACCGCTCTGATCACCGCCTCCGCCTCGCCCGAGTACGCGCACTATGTGAGGATCCGCGAGGAGGCACGCTCTCCCTCGCCCCCGGCCGCCGGGCCGCCCGGCCCCCCGGAGCCCACCGGCGGGGAGAACGAGAACGACGGCACGGGCGCCGGTCTCGGCGCCGTGTTCACGGTGCTCGCACCGGTGCTCGCCGGTACCGCGGCCCTGATCTTCCTGCTCGTCGGCCATCTGCTGAAGATGCTCGACCCGGCGCCCTCCCTCGCCTCGCCCCTGGTCTCCGCGGGCTGGTTCTTCGCCGCCCTCACCGCCGCGGCGATCCTGGCCGCGGCGATCGGGCTGCTGGTCACCGCCGTGCGCAACAGCGCCACCCAGGTGGCCTCCGAGGAGTTCTCCGAGGAGCTTCCCGACGAGGTGGCACGTGCCAAGGACGCCTGGCTCCATGCCGTACTGGAGCGCGGCCTGCTGCCCTTCCTGCGGACGGCGCTGGAGAACCCCGGCGCCGTACCGCTCTCCCTGGCACCGCCGCGCCCGACGGGCCGGATACCGAAGGTCGGCTACGACCGGCCGGACTTCTCCAGCCCCAGCGAGGGGGCCACGGCCGGGCAGCGCCCCACCTTCACCAGCCCGGACTTCACCAGTCCGGACTTCGGCGGGCCCGACCACACCCCCGAGTGACCAGGAGGTGCGGCCGGGTCCGTACCGGTCAGTCGGCCATCGGCAGATAGACGCGGTTACCGCCGGCGGCGAACTCCTCGGACTTCCGGAGCATCCCCTCGGCGATGTCCTCGTCGCTCGCCTCTTCGGCCGCGCCGTCCCCGCCGAACTGCTCGTTGATCGAACGGCTGATCTTCATCGAGCAGAACTTGGGGCCGCACATCGAGCAGAAGTGCGCCGTCTTCGCCGGCTCGGCCGGCAGGGTCTCGTCATGGAACTCCCGCGCCGTATCGGGGTCGAGGGCCAGATTGAACTGGTCCTCCCAGCGGAATTCGAACCGGGCGTCCGACAGCGCGTCGTCCCACTCCTGGGCTCCCGGATGCCCCTTGGCGAGGTCGGCCGCATGCGCCGCGATCTTGTAGGTGATCACCCCGGTCTTGACGTCGTCCCGGTTGGGCAGGCCGAGGTGCTCCTTGGGCGTGACGTAGCAGAGCATCGCCGTGCCCCACCAGGCGATCATCGCCGCCCCGATACCGGAAGTGATGTGGTCGTAGGCGGGAGCCACATCGGTGGTCAGCGGGCCGAGCGTGTAGAAGGGGGCCTCCTCGCAGATCTCCTGCTGGAGGTCGATGTTCTCTTTGATCTTGTGCATCGGGACATGACCGGGGCCCTCGATCATCGTCTGCACATTCATACGCTTGGCGATCCCGTTGAGTTCCCCGAGCGTGCGCAACTCCGCGAACTGCGCCGCGTCGTTGGCGTCCGCGATCGAACCGGGCCGCAGCCCGTCGCCGAGGGAGTAGGTGACGTCGTACGCCGCGAGGATCTCGCACAGCTCCTCGAAGTGCTCGTACAGAAACGATTCCCTGTGGTGCGCCAGACACCAGGCCGCCATGATCGAACCGCCGCGCGAGACGATTCCGGTCTTGCGGCGCGCGGTCAGCGGCACATAGCGCAGCAGCACCCCGGCATGGACGGTCATATAGTCCACGCCCTGCTCGGCCTGCTCGATGACGGTGTCCTTGTAGATCTCCCAGCTCAGTTCCTCGGCCCGGCCGTCGACCTTCTCCAGCGCCTGGTAGAGCGGCACCGTGCCGATCGGAACGGGTGAGTTGCGCAGCACCCACTCCCGGGTGGTGTGGATATTGCGCCCGGTCGAGAGGTCCATGACCGTGTCGGCGCCCCAGCGGGTGGCCCAGGTCATCTTCTCCACCTCCTCCTCGATGGAGGAGGTGACCGCGGAGTTGCCGATATTGGCGTTGACCTTCACCAGGAACCGCTTGCCGATGATCATCGGCTCGATCTCCGGGTGGTTGACGTTGGCCGGGAGCACCGCGCGGCCCGCGGCGATCTCCTCCCGGACGATCTCGGGCGAAACGTTTTCCCGGAGAGCGACGAACTCCATTTCGGGGGTGATCTCGCCCCGGCGGGCGTAGGCGAGCTGGCTGACCGCCCGGCCGTCGCGGCCGCGGCGCGGCTGGCGCGGCCGGCCAGGGAAGACCGCGTCGAGATTGCGCAGTCCACCGCGGGGCGCGGTGTGCCGTACGCCGTCGTCCTCGGGCCGCACGGGACGGCCGGCGTACTCCTCGGTGTCGCCGCGGGCGACGATCCAGTTCTCCCGCAGCGGGGCCAGACCGCGGCGTACATCGGTCTCGACGGCGGGGTCGGTGTACGGGCCGGAGGTGTCGTACAGCGTCACGTCCCGGCCGTTGGTGAGGTGCACCTGACGGACCGGCACCCGGAGGTCGGGGCGCGAACCCTCGACGTATCCCTTGTGCCAGCCGGGCGTGCGTACGCGTGCATCCTGAACGGTCATGAAGACCTACTCCCTACGCCGGCATTACCCGGTAACAGGTTCGGCGGTCGACGCAGCGGTTCCCGTGGACGGCATCCCGGCGTGAATATGTCCCGCATATCCGGCCGGTGGTGTGTCGACGGAGGTCAGCGCCCTCTCAGCCCGGTGCTCCGAGCTCCCGCGTGTGCAAAGGTGACACCACGCTAGCGCCATTTCTGGCGTGCTGAACAGGGGCCCCCTGCCGTTCTTGCGATGATCGGTCGGTGACGTCATCAGCGCCCGGTCCCCAGCGGGGTCCCGATTCCCGGTTCGCGTACGGTCCGGCGGACGGCGGTGGTCAGGGTTACGGCCCCGGCCCGGATCCCGCCCCCGCCGCCGCTCCGGCGGCCCCGCCGACGCCCGCCCGGCCCCCCGGGCAGAGCCATGAACACGCGCACGCGCCGCCGTCCGTGGCCCCGCCGCCGCCCGTACCGCCACCGCCCGCACCGGGGCCGGGTCCCGGATCCGGCGGGCCCGGGCAGGGCCTGGGCCACGGCGACCACCACGGGCCGCACGGGCCCCACGGTCCCGGAACCGACCGCCCGCACGAGTACGGGCACGGGCCCACGTCCACGTCCACCGGTCCCGGCGGTGGGGACGGCGGCGACCACGGCGGTGGCCATCACCACGGACACGGCCACTTCCACGGTCACAGCCATGGCCACGGCCCCGCCGCCCCCGTCTCACGGCATCTGCGGCGCGTCATCGCCGCGGTGCTGATCCCCTTCGCCGCGGCCGTCGTCGTGGGGCTGGCGGTCCTCTGGCCCGGCTCGGCCCCCGGCCACGAACGCACCGGCGTCGGCTTCGACCGCCAGACCGAGCAGGCCGTCGTCACCCGTGTCGACCCGGTCGACTGCAAGTCGGTGAACGCGGCGCAGGTGCCACCGACCGGCGACACCGGTACGCCCCAGGGCCGGGCCGCGGTCGCGGCCCAGCGGGGCGAGTGCTCGAAGGCGACCATCAGGATCACCTCCGGGGCGAACATGGGCCGGGTCTTCGCGGAGATCGTCCAGCCGGACGCGTCACGGAAGCTGGAGCGGGGGCAGCAGGTCGTGGTGGCGTACGCCCCCGATGCGCCCCGCGACCTCCAGTACGCCGTCATCGACGTCAACCGCCGGTTCCCGCTCGCGGTGGTGGCCGGTGTCTTCGCGCTGGCCGTGGTGCTGGTGGGGCGGATGCGCGGGCTGATGGCGCTGATCGCGCTGGCCGTCTCGTTCGCCGTACTGACGATGTTCATCCTTCCCGCGATCCTGGACGGATCCAATCCGCTGGTCGTCGCGGTCGTCGGGGCGAGCGCGATCATGCTGATCGCGCTGTACGCCTGTCACGGCATCACCGCACGTACCTCGGTGGCGGTCCTCGGCACCCTGATCTCGCTGCTGCTGATCGGGCTGCTGGGCTCGTTCTTCATCGACTGGGCGCATCTCTCCGGCAATACCGACGACAACACCGGGCTCATCCACGGGCTCTATCCGGGCATCGATATGAGCGGGCTGCTGCTGGCGGGGGTGATCATCGGTTCGCTCGGGGTGCTCGACGATGTGACGGTCACCCAGACCTCGGCGGTCTGGGAGCTGCGGCAGGCGAATCCCGGCATGGGGCCGCGCGCGCTGTACCGGGCGGCCATCCGGATCGGGCGGGACCACATCGCCTCCGTGGTCAACACGCTCGTCCTGGCCTACGCGGGTGCCGCCCTGCCGTTGCTGCTGCTGTTCAGCATCGCGCAGAGCGGGGTGGGGACGGTCGCCAACAGCGAGATCATCGCGGAGGAGATCGTACGGACGCTGATCGGTTCGATCGGACTGGTTGCTTCCGTACCGGTGACCACGGCCCTGGCGGCGCTGGTCGTCTCGGCCGACCGGCCCGCGGTCAGCCCCGGCCCGGCGGTCGCCGAAGGCGGGTCCGGGCAGCCGTCCGGGGCCGCGGGGGTACGGCCGCGGGCCGGCAAGGGGCGGCGCCGCAAGAAGTAACGGCGGCCGGACGCACCGGAAACGGGGCCGGGCCCGTCGGCCGCCGTTCCCGGCCGTACCCCCGCCGCCGCCCCGGGCGGAGGACGGCCGGGACCCGGGGGTGCCGCCCCCGGCCCCGGCAGCCTCGCCCGGCCGGCTTCAGCCCGCGTTCTCCTCCGCCAGGATGCTGCGCAGCACCTGCTCCAGCTCGGTGTCGAAGTCCCCGAACGTCCGCTCCTGGCCCAGCGGAACGAGCCGGTCCGTACGGTCGAGGAAGGCCACGACGGGCGCGGCGCTCACCTGGAACAGGGCGAGGTCCTCGCCGACCTGGAGCCGGATCCCGATGTCCGCCGTGTCGTCCGGCCCCAGCGGCGCGATGTGCACATCGCCGTCGCCGCTCGGCCCGACGATCCCGTCGAGCAGCAGATCCCGGCTGAAGGCCCAGGTCACCGGTGCGTCTCCGGGCAGGTGGAAGGTCATGCGCACGGCATACGGATCCGCCGTGGCATAGCGCAGCTCCACCGGGATACGGAACGACAGCTCCTCGGAGACAAGGAAGCTCATCAGGACCTCGGCCTGGACCGACTCGTGCATCGTGTACCCCGCAGTGACGAAAGCCCGGATGGGCCTGGTGGGCAGCCTTCTTGCTGAAGCCTGTCGAAACGGGTCAGGAAGAGTTCCCCTGACGCTCTCCTCATAATCGTGCGCTAAGTCACCGGGGGACTACAAGGAGTGATTTTTCAGATACTGATAGACGCCGGGCCTACCGGGTGACCGGAAGCCGGGCGGGAGGCAGGCGCGACCGGGCGGACCGGGCAGTCCGCACGGCCCGGCCGGAGCCGCCCGATGACCGGCGGCAGCCGCTGGGGCCGGCCGGGCGAGAGGGATATCGCGATCGTCCGGGCGGGCCCGGGCGCGGCCCCTGTCCGTGAGCCGGCCTGCGGGTCGGTCTGCGGGCCGGTCTGTGAGCCGGCCTGCGGGCCGGGGTCCGGTCCGGCCTTCGGCCCGGCGGCCGTTTCGGGGTCCGCCGCGCCCGATTTCGGGGCCGCCGTGCCCGATTTCGGACTGCTGCGACGATTCTGCAGAGGGGCAGAGGGCGCCTCGGGCCCCAGTCTGCCCACCGCGTCGCCCAGGACGAACACTCCGTTCTCACGCCGGAGATAGCCCTCGTGGACGAGGGTGCGCAGCAGGTGGTACGCCGTGGGGAGCGGGATGGCCGCCGCCCGGGCCAGCACTTTGGCCGGTGCGCCCGCGGGGTACGAGGAGGCGGCCTCCAGCAGCCGCAGGGCCCGCTGCACCGAGGTGATCAGGGTGGGCGCGCCGCCGGGGGCCGGCGTACGGGCGCACACGGCCCGGCCCGTACCGCACTCTTCCGGGGTCATGGCCACGGATCACCCCCTGACATGGTGGCGGGCCGACGCCCGCCCGCGGGGTCGGTCCCCGTGCGCTCGCCGCCGCACCGGAGCACCCGGTTGCCGGTTCCGGACGGCCGGCCGTCCCGGCCCGTGGCCCCGGGGCCGCACCGTTTCCGGCCCGGCCCCACGGGGGCGCTCACAGGCGTACGAGAGGGCGCACAAGGGTGGTGAATCCGGATACCCGGCGGCGGACTGCCACTGTAATGGCCATTCAACCGAGTGTGACCGGGGTTGGCCCGGGGTTCCCCCGGCCGGGTTAACGCCTTGCCCCGGGGGCTACGAGTCCCCGCGGGAGTTCGACGCCCCCTTGAACTTCCGGACGACGAACACCAGTCCGCCGATGAGGGCGACCAGCGCGAGCACCTTGAAGAGCAGTCCGATCAGCACCCCGACGACATGGGCGACCACTCCGCCGAAGAGCAGCAGCACCAGCACCGGCGCGACCACCCACTTCACCCACCACGGCAGCCCCGTGACGATCTCCCGTACAGCCATGGTCCCTACCTCGTCTCTCCTCCGGCTCTCCCGGCCGCATACCCGGCTTGCTGCCCCCGATGCTAGGCGGGCCGCGGCCGGTGCGGGGCGCTCCGGGCCCTTGGTCTCCCCTGAACCGCCCCTTAGGGATCCCGGGGCCGGCCCTCAGCTCTCAGGGGGAGAGAAGACGACCATGACCCGGAGGTCCTCGCTGATGTGGTGGAACTTGTGCGGCACTCCGGCGGGCACATAGACCACACTGCCCCGGGCGACCTGCGTCGTCTCCGTCCCGACGGTGATCGCGGCCCGCCCGCTGACCACGAAGTAGACCTCGTCCTGGCGGTGGGGCTGCTGGGGGTCGAGCGCCCCGGCGTCGAGCGCGTACAGGCCGACGGACATGTTCCGCTCGCGCAGGAACTGCAGATACGCGCCGTCGTTGGCGGCGCGCTCCGCCTCCAGTTCGTCCAGCCGGAATGCCTTCATCCTGCTCCGCCCCTGCTCTCGTTCCGGTCGCGTCCGACGCGGCCGACTCTCTCCCGATCACATCTGTCACGATCAGACACAGGAAGGAATTCCCTCGTCAAGGGCGCCGGAGCGGCAGTCCGCCGAACCTTCGGGCCGGGCGCCCGGGCGGGGGATCCCACCGGCGAGAGGAGCGGTACGACCATGGTCGCGGGTTTCGGGGACGCGGGTTTCGGGGACGGCACCAGAGCGGTACGGGCGGGGCTGCCCGAGCCCGTCAGACACGAGCCCGCCCTGCCGGGTCCGGCGTTCGCCGCCCACTTCCATCTGCCGGGCGAGCCCACCGGGCCGTACACCTACGGGCGCGACACCAATCCGTCCTGGACGCTGCTGGAGCGGGCGATCGGGGAGCTGGAGGCACCGGGGGAATCCGTGGAGACCACGGTGTTCTCCTCCGGAATGGCGGCCGTCTCGGCCGTGCTGTTCTCCACGCTCCGCGCGGGTGACGCGGTCGTGCTGCCGAGCGACGGCTATCAGGCGCTGCCCCTGGTCCGCGACCAGCTGGAGGCGTACGGGGTCGAGGTGCGCACCGCGCCGACCGCGGGCGAGGCCCAGCTGGAGGTACTGGAGGGGGCCCGGCTGCTGTGGATCGAATCCCCGTCCAATCCGGGGCTCGACGTCTGCGACATCCGCCGGATGGTCCGGGTGGCGCATGCCCGGGGTGCCCTGGTCGCCGTCGACAACACCCTGGCCACCCCGCTCGCCCAGCGCCCGCTGGCGCTGGGCGCCGACTTCTCGGTGGCCAGCGACACCAAGGGCATGACCGGCCACGGCGATCTACTGCTCGGGCATGTGACCTGCCGCGACCCCGGACCGGCCGCGGAGGTACGGCGCTGGCGGAAGATCGTGGGGGCGATTCCCGGCCCCATGGAGACCTGGCTGGCCCACCGTTCGCTGGCCACCCTGCAGCTGCGGATCGACCGGCAGTGCAGCAACGCCCTGGCCCTGGCGCAGGCCCTGGCCGAACGGCCGGAGGTGACCGGGCTGCGCTATCCGGGGCTGCCTGCGGACCCCTCGTACACCCTGGCCGGACGGCAGATGCGGCGGTACGGCGGGGTGGTCTCGTTCGTCCTGCCGGACCGCGGCCGTGCCGAGCGCTTCCTCGACGCGCTGCGGCTGGTCGACGACGCGACCAGCTTCGGCGGGGTGCGCTCGTCGGCGGAACGGCGCGGACGGTGGGGCGGGGACGCGGTCCCGGAGGGCTTCATCCGGCTGTCGGCGGGTGTCGAGGACACCGGCGATCTGGTCGCCGATGTGCTGCGGGCCCTGGACGAGACCGCGGATCCGGACTGCTGAAGACCCGGCCGGGGCCGACCGGCCCGGCGCGGGGCAGGCTCGGGCGGACGGCCCGAGCCTCCCCCCTCATGGCTCGGACCGCCCCGGTTCCTCCCCGAAGAACCGCCCCACAAGGCTAGTTGACTCTGCGTCAGTGTCCAATCACAGTAGCGACAGCAACCTATCGACTTATTTATAGTTGTCCGATCCGCGGACACCGTCGGTCGAGGAGGCGCTCGGCATGGATCTGGCCCTGCTGCGCACGTTCGTCACGGTGCACCGGGCCGGTTCGTTCACCCGGGCCGCCGCCCTTCTGGGGCTCTCCCAGCCCGCCGTGACCGGTCAGATACGGACCCTGGAGCGGCAGCTCGGCAAACCCCTCTTCCTGCGGCAGGCCAGAGGAGTCACGCCCACCAGCGTCGGCGACGAACTCGCCCACCGGGCGGCCCCGCATCTCGACGCCCTGGTGGAGATCGCCGAAACCGGGCTCGACGAGGAGGCGGGGGTACGGACGCTTCATCTCGCCGGCCCGCCCGAATTCACCTCCCTGCGCGCCCTGCCCGCGCTCACCCCGCTGCTCTCCCAGGGGCTGGCGCTGCGCGCCGCCTTCGGCAAGGCCGAGGAGTCCCTGGAGGGACTGGCGGCCGGACACCACGATCTGGCCATCACCACGGCCCGGCCGCGCGGCGGGCTGTTCGCCGCCACTCCGCTCTGCGACGAGGAGCATGTCCTGGTCGCCTCACCGCGCTGGGCGGCCCGGCTGGGGCCCGGCGTTCTGCGCGGCGGCCGGGTGGTGCTGGAGCAACTGCCGGTCGTCGAGGTGCATGAATCGCTGCCCCTGGTCTCCCGCTACTGGTCCAGCGTCTTCGAATCCCCGCCCGCCGCCGCGGGCACCGTGATCGTCCCGGATCTGCGGGCCGTACTGGAGAGCGCAGCTTCGGGCGCCGGACTGGCCGTACTGCCGCGCTATCTCTGCGAAGAGGCCCTGGGCAGCGGACGGCTGGTGACCCTGCTGGAACCGCCGGTGCCCCCGCTGCGGACCTACTTCCTCGTCGTACGGGCCGGCACCCTCGCCCTTCCGCATATCGCCCGGGCCCATGAGTGGCTGATGCGGGCGGCGGCGGAGTGGTGACAGCCGCCGGAGCGAACGGTCCGGGGCCGCCGTCCCGGCGGCTCCCCGGCCCGCGGGGAGTTTCAGGACGCGCCGTACGGGCCATGGTCCAGGCATGACCGAACGTCCCGTGGTCAAGCGCACCGCACGAGCCGTCCTTCTGGACGGCGACGATCTGATCCTGATCAAGCGCACCAGGCCCGGTGTGGATCCGTACTGGCTCACCCCCGGCGGCGGGGTGGAAGCGGGGGACGGCAGCGTCGTCGAAGCCCTCCACCGGGAAGTGGACGAGGAGCTGGGCGCCAAGGTCACCGATGTGGTGCCCTGTTTCGTCGACACCGTGGAGCACTTCACGGACGGCGGGGTGACCGGGGTGAAGGTGCAGCACTTCTTCGTCTGCCGGCTGCTCTCCATGGATCCGGACCGGCGGCACGGCCCGGAGGTCGACGAGCCCCAGGGCGAGTACGAGATCGTCCGGGTGCCCTTCAGCCGGATGGGAATCGCCGGGGTCCATCTGGTACCGCTCTCGCTGCGCCACTACCTCGACGGCAATATCGAGGGGGTCCGGGCGCTGCACGCACCCGACCTTGGCTGAGGACCCGGCACCGCTCCGGGGGGTGTTTCACGTGAAACACCCAGCGGCACCCCCGTCCACCGCACGCGGGCCACCGTCTTCCTCCGCGCCCCGTCCGTCGACGGCCTCGGTCTCCGTGCCCCGGCTCCCGGGACCGGCCCGGCGCCGCGGTCGATTGCGGGCAGAGATCAGTTCCCGGAAAGTACTGGACGAGCGATCACCACGCCGTACAGTCTGACCCCTATGCCGACAGCGCCCTCCGAACTTCCCGTCCGCCGACTCACCAGGGGCGACCTCGCAGACTGCGCCGAACTCTCCGAGCACCGCGGCTGGTCCCGGGAGGAGAGCACCTGGGCACTGCTTCTGACGGCGGGAACGGGGTTCGGAATCGACGACCCCGGGGGCAAGGGGCTGGCGGCCTGCTGTGTTCTGACCCCGTACGGCGGTGAACTCGCCGCGGTGGGCAAGCTGCTGGTCGCCAAGGAGTACGGGCACCAGGGCATGGGCCGCCGGCTGATGAACCGGGTCATGGAGGCGGCGGGTGATACCCCGCTGGTGCTCTATGCGACACCGTACGGCCAGCCGCTCTACCAGAAGCTCGGCTTCACCAATATCGGGAACGTCGAGCGGATCAGAGGCCGGCTCTCCGCGGCCGCGATGGACTCGGTACGGGGAGTGCGGACCCGGCGGGCCACCGCCGAGGACATCCCCGCCATCGTGCGGCTGGACGCCGAGTGCTTCGGCCTGGACCGGACCGCGATGATCACAAGGCTGCCGGGCGTGACCGAACGGCTGTGGGTGGCGGAGGACGACCACGGCCTCAGCGGCTTCGCGGGGGTCTGGGAGGACGGCAGCCGCCATAAGCTGGGCCCGCTGACCGCGAAGGACACCCCGACGGCCCGGGCGCTGCTGGCGGCCGCGGGCGGCGCCGTCGACGGCGAGGTGCGGGCCGATGTCGACGGCCGTCATCAGGAGCTGCTGGACTGGGCCGTGGAGTACGGCATGCGGGCCGCGGGGACGACCGTACTCATGACCTACGGCATCGACGCGCTCCCCGGCGACTGGCGGCGCTCCTTCGTACCGCTCTCCGTGGCGACCGGCTGATCCTCCCGCCCCGCGCTTCACGGTCCCGGCGGCAGCCAATGGTTGCGGACGCGGGATATTGCGTTTGTCGCATACCCTGGCAGGGCCGTCGCACCGGAGTTCCGGGCACGGACGCGCACCGGAGGAGGATCCCATGCCCGCCACCGACCCCGCGCTCACCGGTCTCGCCCGGAACTGGTGCGCCCTTTCCCTGCTGCACGGAAAGATCGAGGCCCTGGTCGAGCGCACGCTCCAGAACGGCCACGGTCTGAGCGTGCGCGAGTACTCCCTGCTGGATGTGCTGAGCCGACAGCACGACGGGCCGGGCGGGCATCTCCAGATGAAACAGGTCGCCGACGCCGTCGTACTGAGCCAGAGCGCCACGACCCGGCTGGTGACCCGGCTGGAGGACCGGGGGCTGCTGACCCGCTATCTCTGCGATACCGACCGCCGCGGGATCTACACCGATGTGACGGAAGCCGGGCTGGCCCTGCTGGCGGAGGCGCGCCCCACCCATGACACGGCATTGCGGCGGGCCTTCGACGAGGCCGCGGAGAATCCCCTGCTGGCCCCGCTGGTCCGCGCTGTCGAGACGCTGCCCCTCTCCGCCGGGGCGGAGACCACGGCGGAGTGAAGTGCCCCTGTTTCACGTGAAACAGGGGCACTGCGTGCCCTTTGGCGGACGGCTCAGGGGCGGCCCCGCCAGCCCCCGGGGTCGACGCCGCCCGGGACCCCGGCGTCGGGCTCATAGGGCTCACGGGTGAGAACGAACGAGCCGAGGTCGAGATGGCGGACGGTTCCGTCCGGCCGGTGGACCACCCGCAGGGTCTCCCCCGCGTAGTACCCGTCGAGCCCGGTCCAGGTGCCGTCCTCCTCGGCCCGGAAGCGCGCCCCGCGCCCGAAGCCGTCGGCGGGAGCGAGCACGAGCCCCCGCTCCGGCAGGAGCTTCAGCACATGGGGCTTGGGCCCCCAGAACCAGGAGCCGGTGAGCGCCAGCAGTTGTGGATCGACGTCCGGCAACGGCCGCCAGGGCTCGGGCATCCGGGGCTCGGCCTCGGCCACGGTCCGTACCAGCTCGGCGGCGACAGCCCAGGGCTGGGGACCGGAGGTGGCATTGGCCAGCACCGCCGCCGCCACCCCGTCGGACGGGCTCACCCAGAGACCGGCGACATATCCCGGCAGCGAGCCGGTATGACCGATCATGGTCCTGCCGTACAGCCTCGCCACCTGGACACCGAGACCGTAGGTGCCGTCCCACTCCTCGCTCTCCAGGGGGGCCGCGGGAACAGCCATCTCGCGTACGGACGCGGCGCTCAGCACCCGGTCGTCGCCCTCGGCGAGGAAGGAAGCGAACCGGCACAGGTCCCCGGGGGTCGACCACATCTGCCCGGCCGGAGCCATCAGCCCGAGGTCCTCGACGGGCTCCGGCAGCAGAACGTCGGCATAGGGGTGGACGGCCCACCCCTCCACGGCGGCCGCCAGGGGCCGCACACTGGTCCGCTCCAGACCCAGCGGCTCCAGGATCTCCCGCTGGACGGCCTCCGCCCAGCCCACCCCGCGGACGGCCTCGACCAGCGAACCGAGCACCGTGTAGCCAGAACTGGAGTAGTGGAAGCGACGCCCCACCGGGTGCTTCAGCGGGGCGTCGCCGAGCACCTCCGTCAGCCCGGGGCGGAGGGACGCGGGCGTCCGCTCCCACCAGAGGCCGGGGGTTTCGGCAGCCACACCGGCCGTGTGGGAGAGGAGTTGCGCAATGGTCACGTCGCCGAGGTCCGTCCCCGGCAGATGCTTCTCCAGCGGGTCACCGAGATCCAGCAGCCCCTCGTCGCGCAGCCTCAGCACCAGGACCGCGGTGAAGGTCTTGGTGATCGAGCCGATCCGGTACTGCGGTTCGGGACCCGGCTGCGGACCCTCCCCGGCAGGACGGACCGCGCTCCAGACCACCTTGCCCTCACGCGCCACGGCCGCCGAGAGCGAGGGCGCCCGGCCCTCCGACTGCGCCGCGGCGACGCTGTGCAGCAGGGCCCGTTCGGTGCCGGGCAGCAGACGTTCCGTCAGAGATGAAGAGTTCATGGTTACCAGGTCTACCGCAGCCTTGCCGGACTCGGGGCACCAACTGGTTACCTGATGCGTCCCGGCCCCGGTACGTGCTAGGCCATCCCCATGAAAGATCTTGTTACCGAACACCTCGTCCTCCATCCGCTGACTCCCGGGGAAGCCGGGCAACTGGCGGAGGGCAGGCCCTTCCCGGGGGCCGAATGGGCACCGGGCTATCCCATGCCCGACGACCGCACGGCGGCCCGCCGCTTCCTGGAGACCCGGTCCCGTGCCGACGCCGGCCGGCCGCACCCCGGAGCCTTCGAGATACGGCTCAGGTCCGACGGCCGGGCCATCGGCGGAGTGGACTTCCACGGCCCCGCCGACGACACCGGGACCGTCACCGTCGGCTACGGCCTGGTTCCCTCGGCCCGCGGCCGCGGCTATGCCTCCGAGGCCCTCCGCGCCGTCCTCGCCCATGCCCGCGCCCTGGGCATCACCCGGGTCAGAGGCGACGCCGACCACGACAACACCCCCTCCCATCATGTGATGACCGCCGCGGGCATGCGCCTGACCGGTGAGGACCACCGCGTGCGCTACTACGAGACCACCTGGCACCGCCCCCGGCCGATGCCGCTTCCAGGGCCGAACGACGAGTCCAACGGCTGAGCCGGCCGGCACGGCGACCGCAGGTGGGCCGAGGCCGGACACCGATGGGTTTGCCGCACCGCGCCGGTCCGTATGTGTGAGACCGACTCACGGAAGGCTGGCGCCATGCGGAAACTGATCTACGGCATGAACCTGTCCCTGGACGGCTATATCGCCGCGCCCGGCGGCGACATCGGCTGGAGCACACCGAGCGACGAGCTGTTCCAGTTCTGGTCCGACCAGTTGCAGGCGACCGGCCTGACGCTGTACGGGCGGAAGCTGTGGCAGACGATGAGCTCCTACTGGCCGACCGGCGACCAGCAGCCCGGCGCCACCCCGGCGGAGACCGAGTTCGCGCGCCGCTGGCGGGACATGTCGAAGGTGGTGTTCTCCTCGACGATCGACACGGTCGACTGGAACACCCGCCTGGTCGGCGGCGACGCGGTCGCCGAGATCACCCGGCTCAAGGCCGGGGACGGCGGCCCGATGGACATCGGCGGCGCGACGCTCGCCGGGGCGGCCATGCGGGCCGGGCTGATCGACGAGTACGTGATCGCCGCCCATCCGGTTCTGGTGGGCGGCGGCACGCCGTTCTTCGCCGCGCTGGACAGCCGGGTGAACCTGAACCTGGTGGAGACGCGGACGTTTCCCGGCGGCGTGGTCCTGACCAGGTACGAGACAAGGCGCTGAGCAGGCTCCTGCCGCCTCACGGCAAGCCTGCGGCGATCAGGTCTGGGCCATGTCCACGAAGCGCGAGTAGTGGCCCTGGAAGGCCACCGTGATGGTCGCCGTGGGGCCGTTACGGTGCTTGGCGACGATCAGGTCGGCCTCGCCGGCCCGGGGGGACTCCTTCTCGTAGGCGTCCTCGCGGTGGAGCAGGATCACCATGTCCGCGTCCTGCTCGATGGAGCCGGATTCACGGAGGTCGGAGACCATCGGCTTCTTGTCGGTGCGCTGCTCGGGGCCACGGTTCAGCTGGGAGAGCGCGATCACCGGGAGCTCCAGCTCCTTCGCCAGCAGCTTGAGGTTTCGCGACATGTCGGAGACCTCCTGCTGCCGGCTCTCGGCGCGCTTGGAGCCGCCGGACTGCATGAGCTGGAGGTAGTCGATGACGACCAGCCTGAGGTCGTTGCGCTGCTTGAGCCGACGGCACTTCGCCCGGATCTCCATCATGGAGAGATTGGGGGAGTCGTCGATGTACAGCGGCGCCTGGGAGACGTCCGGCATCCGGCGGGCCAGCCGGGTCCAGTCGTCGTCGGTCATGGTGCCCGAGCGCATATGGTGCAGCGCGACCCGGGCCTCCGCCGACAGCAGACGCATCGCGATCTCGTTGCGCCCCATTTCCAGGGAGAAGATGACGCTCGGCAGATTGTTCTTGATCGAGGCGGCCCGGGCGAAGTCCAGTGCGAGGGTGGACTTTCCCATGGCGGGACGGGCCGCGATGACGATCATCTGGCCGGGGTGGAGTCCGTTGGTCAGCGAGTCGAAGTCGGTGAATCCGGTCGGCACACCGGTCATCTCGCCGCTGCGGGAGCCGATGGCCTCGATCTCGTCGAGCGCGCCCTCCATGATGTCCCCGAGCGGGAGATAGTCCTCGCTGGTGCGCTGCTCGGTGACGGCGTAGATCTCGGCCTGGGCGGAGTTGACGATCTCGTCGACGTCGCCGTCCGCCGCATATCCCATCTGGGTGATCTTGGTACCGGCCTCCACCAGACGGCGCAGCACGGCCCGCTCATGGACGATCTCGGCGTAGTACGAGGCGTTGGCCGCGGTCGGCACCGACTGGACCAGGGTGTGGAGATAGGAGGCCCCGCCCACCCTGGTGATCTCACCGCGCTTGACCAGCTCGGCCGCGACCGTGATGGGGTCGGCGGGCTCCCCCTTCGCGTACAGGTCGAGGATCGCCGTGTAGACGGTCTCGTGGGCCGGGCGGTAGAAGTCATGGCCCTTGATGATCTCCACGACGTCCGCGATGGCGTCCTTGGAGAGGAGCATGCCGCCGAGCACCGACTGCTCGGCGTCCAGGTCCTGGGGTGGTACCCGCTCGAAGCCCCCGCCGGCGCCGTCCCAGCCACTGCCGTCCCGGCCGCGCTCGTGCTGATCGTCCCGGCCGCCGCGGCGGTCCTGGCCGCGGTCGTCACGGCGGGAACGGGAGACGGGCAGACGGTCACCGGGGATTCCGTCGGCCGCCCACGGGTCGTCCAAGGGCTCGGAAATGCTCACCCGGGCCACCTTCCTCCCGTCCGCGCAGCGGACCTCGCCGTGCCCCTTCTTTCTACGGCACAGCACTGACAAATCGAGTGGCCCGACCCGGCTTACGGCGCGTCGAGCGACGGTCCACGTTAGGCCGCTCGCCACCGTCAGCCAATCTGGTTATCCACAGGCCATGTGGATGAGCGGGCAGATGCTGTGGAGAACTCCCCCGAACCTGTGCACGGAGCGGGGGACAGCACTGTGGACAACTGGCCGGTCTTTCTTGCGCACCAGCTCTGACCTGCGCCTTTTCCATCCACTGGCTGTGGGGGAGAAAAACTTTCCCAACCGGAGCACGAACGGAACAAACGGCCCAGCGCCAAGCCGTCACCCTCAGTATAAGTAAGGATCACAGAACACTTGCATCTCTTACCTGTGGACGATTACGCTGCGACCATGACCCAGGCTCCCGTGTCACCGAAGGCGATACGCCGCCGTCATGACCGAGAGATCGTCACCCTCGCCGTTCCCGCCTTCGGCGCACTGGTCGCCGAGCCCCTCTTCGTCATGGTCGACAGCGCGATCGTCGGCCATCTCGGCACCGCACAGCTCGCCGGGCTGGCCATCGCGGCCGCCCTGCTGATGACCGCGGTGAGCGTCTTCGTCTTCCTCGCCTACGCCACCACGGCAGCGGTATCCCGCCGGGTCGGGGCAGGCGATCTGCCCGGGGCGATCCGCCAGGGAATGGACGGAATCTGGCTCGCGGTCCTCCTGGGCGCCGCCGTCGTCGCCGTGGCCCTGCCCCTGGCCCCCGGGGCCGTCAGCGTCTTCGGAGCCTCCGACACCGCCTTCCCGTACGCCGTGACCTATCTGCGGATCTCCGTCATCGGCATACCCGCCATGCTGGTCGTGCTGGCCGCCACCGGTGTGCTCCGCGGCCTCCAGGACACCCGTACCCCGCTCTATGTCGCGATCGGCGGATTCGCCGCCAACGCGGTTCTGAACGTCCTCCTCGTCTACGGCGCCGGCTTCGGGATCGCCGGATCCGCCTGGGGCACCGTCATTGCCCAGTACGCCATGGCCGTCGTCTATCTGGTCGTGGTGGTCCGCGGCGCCCGCCGGCACCGCGCCTCGCTCCGCCCCGACGCCGCGGGCATCCGCGCCAGCGCCCGGGCGGGGGTCCCTCTGCTGGTCCGTACGCTCTCCCTGCGTGCCGTGCTGATGATCGCCACCGCCGTTGCCGCCCGGCTCGGTGACACCGAGATCGCCGCCCATCAGATCGTGCTCTCCCTGTGGAGCCTGATGGCCTTCGCCCTGGACGCGATCGCGATAGCGGGCCAGGCGATCATCGGCCGCCATCTGGGGGCCGGGGACACCGAGGGAGCCCGCCAGGTCTGCCGCCGGATGGTGCAGTGGGGCATCGTCTCGGGTGTGGTGTTCGGCCTGCTGCTGGTCCTTGCCCGCCCGCTCTTCCTGCCCCTGTTCAGCAGTGACCCCGCCGTCCATGACGCGCTGCTGCCGGTCCTGCTGGTCGTGGCGCTCACCCAGCCGATCGCGGGGGTCGTCTATGTCCTCGACGGGGTTCTCATGGGCGCCGGTGACGGTCGCTACCTCGCCGGAGCCATGCTGGTGACCCTGGCGGTCTTCGCCCCGCTCGCCCTGCTGGTCCCCGCCCTCGGCGGCGGTCTCACCGCGCTGTGGTGGGCGATGGGCCTGATGATGGCCGTACGAATGGTCACGCTCTGGCTGCGCACCCGCTCCGGGCGGTGGATCGTCGTGGGGGCGACCCGCTGAGCACCGCGTTCCTCAGGAACGGGCACGCCTCGGAAGAGGACATGCCCCAGGAAGGGCACGGTTTCACGTGAAACGGCGAGTAGCCGCCCGGCACCAAGCCGGCCCCGAGCAGCGCGAAACCGGCCTCGGGCAGCACAAAGGGCCGTACCCAGCGGATACGGCCCTTCGTCAGCTCAGTCGAGACTGCCGTCAGGCGGCAACGACCTCGACGCCGAGCTTGGCGTCGACCTCGGGGTGCAGACGCACGGACACCTGGTGCGAGCCCAGGGTCTTGATCGGCGCACCGAGCTCGACACGGCGCTTGTCGACGTCCGGGCCACCGGCGGTCTTGATCGCCGAAGCGATGTCGGCCGGGGTGACGGAGCCGAAGAGACGGCCGGCGTCGCCGGAGCGAACAGCCAGACGCACCTTCACGCCCTCGAGCTTGGCCTTGACCTCGTTGGCCTGCTCGATGGTCGCGATCTCGTGGATCTTGCGGGCGCGGCGGATCTGCGCCACGTCCTTCTCGCCGCCCTTGGTCCAGCGGATCGCGAAACCGCGCGGGACCAGGTAGTTGCGGGCGTATCCGTCCTTGACCTCGACGACGTCTCCCGCGGCACCGAGCCCGGAGACTTCCTGGGTGAGGATGATCTTCATTGTGCGGTCACCCTTCCCTTATCGCGCGGTGGACGTGTAGGGCAGCAGCGCCATCTCACGGCTGTTCTTCACGGCCGTGGCGACGTCACGCTGGTGCTGCGTGCAGTTGCCGGTAACGCGGCGGGCACGGATCTTGCCGCGGTCGGAAATGTACTTCCGCAGCATGTTCGTGTCCTTGTAGTCCACGTACGCGGTCTTGTCCTTGCAGAACGCGCAGACCTTCTTCTTCGGCTTGCGCACAGGCGGCTTCGCCATGGTGTATCTCCTGTGTGATCAAGAATGGGGAGTAACGAGCACCCCTGGATCCCGGCCCGGGACCTAGAAGGGGGGCTCGTCCGAGTAGCCGCCGCCGGAACCGCTGGAGCCGCCGGAGTTTCCACCCCAGTTGCTCCCGCCGCCCTGCTGCTGCCCTCCGCCGGAGGGAGCGCCGGTGGCCCAGGGGTCGTCGGCGGGAGCCCCGCCGCCGCCCTGCTGGCCGCCGGGGCCGGAGCCCCAGTTGCCGCCGCCCTGCTGGCCGCCGCCACCGCCGTAGCCGCCGCCACCCTGACCACCGCGGCCGGCGGTCTTGGTGACCTTGGCCGTGGCGTTCCGGAGGCTGGGGCCCACTTCCTCGACATCCAGCTCGAAGACCGTGCGCTTCACACCTTCGCGGTCCTCGTAGGACCGCTGCTTCAGCCGGCCCTGCACGACGACACGCATGCCGCGCTGGAGCGACTCGGCGACGTTCTCAGCCGCCTGACGCCAGACCGAGCAGGTCAGGAAGAGGCTCTCGCCGTCCTTCCACTCGTTGGTCTGCCGGTCGAAGGTGCGCGGGGTGGACGCGACACGGAACTTCGCGACCGCCGCACCGGAGTTGGTGAAGCGCAGCTCGGGGTCGTCGACGAGATTGCCGACGACCGTGATGACGGTCTCGCCTGCCATGGGTGAACCTCTCGGCGGGGATTGCTTGGCTGCTTGCTGCTACTCGAACCCGTTGACCTCTGAGCGGATGCTCAGTGGGTCTCGGGGCGGAGGACCTTGGTCCGGAGGACCGACTCGTTCAGGTTCATCTGGCGGTCGAGCTCCTTGACGACCGCAGGCTCGGCCTGCAGGTCGATGACCGAGTAGATGCCCTCGGGCTTCTTCTTGATCTCGTACGAGAGACGACGACGGCCCCAGGTGTCGACCTTCTCGACCTTTCCGTTGCCCTCACGGACGACGGAGAGGAAGTTCTCGATCAGGGGGGCGACAGCGCGCTCCTCCAGATCGGGGTCGAGGATGACCATCACCTCGTAGTGACGCATGTGGAACCCACCTCCTTTGGACTCAGCGGCCACGGTCGTTCCGTGGCAGGAGGGTCGTGATGCGTTGCTGCAACGGTGTCGAGTAAAGCAGCGACCACTGACACTCACCGGCCCTTCGGGCCGGATCGGTCTGTGGCCAGGGCAGACACCGTGCAGACCGTACAGAGTACCCGGAGAGGTGCTTGCGGTTGAAATCCGGCGGCCGGTGGGCGCAATCTGTACACATCGGGTGTGCGCGGGGCTACGATGCGCCGCGCTCGGCAACGCCAGGAGGTGCCGCATGGCACAGGCAGTGCGACGACAGACATCCCTCTTCGCCACGGACGGCAAGCCCCATCCCCTCCAGGACACTCTGGCCGGTGTGACCCTGGTCCTGGGTGTGCTGGCCTTTGTCTCCTCGTGGTTTCCCGGTCTCCATCTCCTCAGCTCGTGGACGGGCCTGGTCGGCATCCTCACGGGCGGCTACGGACAGTTCATCTCGGCGACGACCCGTGAGCGGTTCGTGCTGATCCTGGGGCTCGGGGCGTCCGCCGCGGGCTTCTTCCTCGGCATGGCCCACGGCGGCCTCTTCGGCGGTGTCATCGGCTGACCGCCGCCGGAAGTCCCTCCACCGGCCGGAGCCGGCGGTGAGCCACCGCCGCTCCGGTCGGCGGCCGACGGCCCGCTCCCGACGACGGGCGACCGGTGCCGGACGAGCGGAACCCGCCGAGACGAGCCGGTGCCCGTTGACCGGTGCCGGACGACCCGTGCCGGTTCCCGGGCGGCCCGGGACCGGTGGACCACTCCAACGGCGGACCTGCCGCGTCGAACAGCCACATCGAACGCGGCCATTCGGGGCGCTCCCCCAGCCCAGTAGGCTTCGGCGCGAGAGCCGGAGCCCCTGACCCATGGGGACACACCTGCCGAGGAGCGCCCCATATGAGCCTGACACTGAGGACCATCAGCCGAGAGCAGCATCTGGCGTACATCCAGTCCCTGCCGTCGGCAAGCCACTGCCAGGTCCCCGCGTGGTCGGACGTGAAGACCGAATGGCGCTCGGAGAACCTGGGGTGGTTCGACAAGCACGGTCAGCTCGTCGGTGTCGGACTGGTGCTCTACCGCCAGCTCCCCAAGATCAAGCGGTATCTCGCTTATCTTCCCGAGGGCCCGGTCATCAACTGGTACGCCCCGAACCTGGACGACTGGCTCCAGCCGATGCTCGCCCACCTCAAGCAGCAGGGCGCCTTCTCCGTGAAGATGGGCCCGCCGGTCGTCATCCGGCGCTGGGACGCCCCCGCCATCAAGTCCGGTATCCAGGACCCGGACGTCAAGCGGCTGCGGGACGTCGAAGCCACCCATATCGAGCCGCGCGCCTTCGAGGTCGCCGACCGGCTGCGCAAGATGGGCTGGCAGCAGGGCGAGGACGGGGGCGCGGGCTTCGGCGACGTCCAGCCGCGGTACGTCTACCAGGTGCCGCTGGCCAACCGCTCCCTCGACGATGTCCTCAAGGGCTTCAACCAGCTCTGGCGCCGCAACATCAAGAAGGCCGAGAAGGCCGGGGTCGAGGTCGTCCAGGGCGGCTACTACGACCTGGAGGAGTGGCAGCGGCTGTACGAGATCACCGCGGTCCGCGACCGGTTCCGGCCCCGCCCGCTCTCGTACTTCCAGCGGATGTGGACCGTCCTCAACAACGAGGACCCCAACCGTATGCGCCTCTACTTCGCCCGGCACAACGGTGTGAACCTCTCCGCGGCGACCATGCTCGTCGTCGGCGGCCACGTCTGGTACTCCTACGGCGCCTCGGACAACATCGGCCGCGAGGTCCGGCCCTCGAACGCGATGCAGTGGCGGATGCTGCGCGACGCCTACGCCATGGGCGCCACCGTCTACGACCTGCGCGGCATCAGCGACTCCCTGGACGAGACCGACCACCTCTTCGGCCTCATCCAGTTCAAGGTGGGCACCGGCGGCGAGGCCGTCGAGTACGTCGGCGAATGGGACTTCCCGCTCAACAAGCTGCTGCACAAGGCGCTGGACATGTATATGTCGCGCCGCTGATCCGGCCGGTGGGACCGCCGGGCTCCCGGACACGTCCGCCGCCGGCGGTCCCCACCCCGTAACCTCGTAGATCACGAAACTTCCCCCGTTCCGTCCACACCTTCAATACACCGCAGCCACCAGAAAGGTTCCGGGCCGGCCATGGCGCTCTCCCTGTACGTCGACACCACCCGCTGGCGGATGCACCAGAAGTCGGTGACCGACCAGTTCCCCGGGCTCGTACCGGTCTGCAAGGGCAACGGCTACGGCTTCGGGCACGAGCGGCTGGCGGAGGAGGCGACCCGTTTCGGATCCGACATGCTCGCCGTCGGCACGACGTACGAGGCCGCCCGGATCAAGGACTGGTTCAGCGGCGATCTGCTGGTCCTCACCCCCTTCCGCCGGGGCGAGGAGCCGGTGCCGCTGCCGGACCGGGTGATCCGCTCCGTATCGTCCGTGGACGGCGTACACGCCCTGGTCGGCGCGCGGGTGGTCATCGAGTGCATGAGCACCATGAAGCGCCACGGCGTCTCCGAGCAGGACCTGGGCAGGCTGACGGCCGCCATCGACGACGTCCGGCTGGAGGGCTTCGCGCTCCATCTCCCCCTCGACCGCACCGACGGTTCCGACGCCGTCGAGGAGGTCATCACCTGGATGGACCGGCTGCGGTCCGCGCGGCTGCCGCTGCACACCATGTTCGTCAGCCATCTGCGCGCCGACGAACTGGCCAAGCTGCGCCAGCAGTTCCCGCAGACCCGGTTCCGGGCCCGGATCGGCACCCGGCTCTGGCTCGGCGACCACGACTCCACCGAGTACCGGGGCTCCGTCCTCGACGTCACCCGGGTGTCGAAGGGCGACCGGTTCGGCTACCGCCAGCAGAAGGCCGCGTCCGACGGCTGGCTGGTGGTCGTCGCCGGAGGCACGTCCCACGGTGTCGGTCTGGAGGCGCCCAAGGCGCTGCACGGCATGATGCCGCGGGCCAAGGGAGTGGCCCGGGCCGGTCTGGCGACGGTGAACCGGAATCTGTCGCCCTTCGTCTGGGCCGGGAAGCAGCGCTGGTTCGCCGAGCCGCCGCATATGCAGGTGTCCATCCTGTTCGTCCCGGCGGACGCCCAGGAGCCGCAGGTCGGTGACGAGCTGGTGGCCCATCTGCGGCACACCACGACCCAGTTCGACCGCATCGTGGAGCGCTGACGGCCGACCGCGGGCGGCCCGCCGGACGGGCCGCCGGGACCGGTCCCGTACCGCTCCTCAGGAGCCGTCCCGCGGCGCCGCGGGTTCGCCGGTCCCGGCCGGCTCCACCGGCCCGGCTCCCCAGCGCACCTTCGTGCCTTCGTCGTCTGCGGTGCCGGGGCCGGTGCAGTACGCCGTCTCCCGGCCCAGCACGAAAACGTCGTCCGCCCGGTCCAGCACCCCGCCCGAGGGGTCGTCCGACCCGTCCTGGCGCACCACGTCCCGCTCGGGCCGCAGGATGTCCCGGACCACGATCGCGCAGAGGTACAGCGTCCCCAGCAGGTGCAGGGCGATCGCGAAGTGGTACCCCTCGGGCGGCAGCCCCTGCCGCTGGTTGCCGCTGGTGGTGTAGGCGAGGTACATCCAGATGCCGAGGAAGTACGCCGCCTCGCACGCCTGCCAGATCAGGAAGTCCCGCCAGCGCGGCCTGGCGAGCGCCGCCAGGGGGATCAGCCAGAGCACGTACTGCGGCGAGTACACCTTGTTGGTCAGAATGAACGCGGCCACCACCAGGAACGCGACCTGCGCGAACCGGGGCCGCCGGGGTGCGGTCAGGGTCAGCCAGGCGATCCCCGCGCAGGCCAGTACCGCCAGGAACAGCGAGTACCGGTTGACCTCCTCGGGCGTGATCGTCACCTCGAAGCGCTGGACGACGATCAGCCAGAAGGATCCGAAGTCGATGTCCCGTTCCTGGTTGAAGGTGTAGAACTTCCGCCAGCCCTCCGGAGCGGCGAGCATCACATACAGATTGGCCGCCAGCCAGGAGCCCGCGGCCCCCAGAACCGCCAGACCGTACTCCCGCCACTTCCCGGCCCGCCAGCAGAGCACCAGCAGCGGTCCGAGCAGGAAGAAGGCGTAGAGCTTGGCCGCGGTCGCCAGTCCGATCAGCACTCCGAAGGCGAGTGCGCGGCCGCGCGACCACATCAGCATCGCCGCGGCGGTCAGCGCCACCGCCAGCAGATCCCAGTTGATGGTGGCGGTCAGGGCGAAGGCCGGGGCCAGGGCGACCAGGAGCGCGTCCCAGGGGCGGCGGGCGTGGGTCCGCGAGACACAGACCACGATGATCACGGCGCAGACCATCAGCATGCCCGCGTTGACCATCCAGTAGAGCTGCTGCTGCTCCTGGAGCGGCCCTCCCCCGGGGGTGAGCCAGGCCGCGATCTGCATGAAGAGCCCGGTCAGTACGGGGTACTCCAGGAACTGCATATCGCCGGGCAGCCGGTCGAAGTACGGAATCAGCCCGTCCGAGAAGCCGCGCCCGACGAAGAGGTGCGGGATGTCCGAGTAGCAGGCGTGGGTGTACTGGGAGCTGGCCCCGCGGAACCAGGCCCAGTCGTAGCACGGCATCTTCTGGACCATGCCCAGGGCGAACATGCCGATGGCGGTCAGCGCCACCACGCGTACGGGGGTGAGGTAGCCGCCGCGGACGCGCAGGGCCCAGCGGCCGGCCGGGCCGCCGATCAGCTCGCTGCCGGCCGCCGCGACGGAGTCCCGCCGGGTGGGCCGTACATCCGGCCGGTCGTCCCGGGGCACGGTGGTCTCTTCTGCGCTGGGCATGGTGCACATCCTGCCGTACGGGCGGGGGTACGCCACGAGGGCCGCGGAATCCGGTGCGGCCGTGTACGGGACACGGAGCGCGGGTACCGGATGCCACGGCCCTCGTGGGGCGCGGACGGGCGGCGGGTCACTCTTCCTGGGGTCCGCCGATCACCAGGCCGTTGCTGTTGCTGCCGTTCTGGCCGCTGCCGCCGTTGTTCGCGGCGCCGCCGTTGTTGGCCGCACCGCCGTTGTTCGCGGCGCCCCCGTTGTTGGCCGCACCGCCGTTGTTGGCCTGACCACCGTTGTTGGCCTGCCCGCCGTTATTGGCGTTGCTGCCGTTGCCGCCGTTGTTGTTGGCGCCGTTGTTGGTACCGCAGCTCCAGTTGTCCCACGGGTTGCAGGAGTTGCTGGGGTCGGGGGAGTTGCCGGTGGCCGGCGGGGACTCCGACTCCTCGTTCGTCGGCTGCTTGGTCGTCGGGTCCTTGGTCGTCGGGTCGTCCGAGGGCTCCGTGGACTTCGACGGCGGCGGGCTGGAGGCGCCACCGCCCCAGTACGCCTCGCCGATCGGCTCCGGCTTGGGGAACTCCAGCACCTTGGTGCCCTTGAGTGCCTTCTTCATGTAGTCCGCGAAGATGTCGGACGGGAACGACGAACCGTGGATCTTCTTCTGGCCGCCGGTGCCGAACATCTCCAGGAAGGCACGCTTGGTGTTCTTCTCGTCGTCGTCGAGGCGGTACATGTCGATCGCGGTCGACAGCTGCGGGGTGTAGCCGACGAACCACGCCGACTTGTTGCCGTCGGTGGTGCCGGTCTTGCCGGCCACCTGGCGGCCCGGGACCTGGGCGTTGGTGCCGGTGCCCTTCTCGACCACGTCGACCAGGACGTCGGTGACGTTGTTGGCGACGGCGGGGGAGAAGCCGCCGGTCGGGTCGTCCTTGTGCCGGTAGATCTCCCGGCCGCCCCGCTTCACGTACTCCACCGAGTACGGGTCCCGCTGCTGGCCCTCGGCGGCGAAGGTGCCGTACGAGCTGGCCATGCGGATGGCGCTCGGGGTGGAGATGCCGATGGAGAAGGAGGGCACGTCGGACTTGTTGAGCGAGCTCTCCAGCAGTCCGGCCTTGACGGCCGCCTTGCGGACCTCCGCGACGCCGATGTCCATACCGAGCTGCACGAAGGGGCTGTTCGCCGAGTCGATCATCGCCTCGCGCAGATTGATGTTCTCGTAGTCCTTGTCACCGTCGTTGACCTGGAGCCACTCCTTGCCCTCCTCGTTGCGCCAGACCGACCCGTCGTAGTTCTTGATCTTGAGCTTGTTCTTGCCGTTGTAGATCGTCTTGTCGGGGTCGACCTTGGTGCGCTGGGACTCCGTCTGGACCCGGTCGCCCTTGGGATCGCGCACCCCGTCGTCCATGGCGGAGGCCAGCACGAAGGGCTTGAAGGTCGAGCCGACCTGGGCGCCGGTGCTGTCGGCGTTGTTGGTGAAGTGCTTGGTGGCGTCGGCTCCGCCGTAGATCGCGACGATCTTGCCGGTCTTCGGTTCGACCGAGGCGCCGCCGAACTGGACATGAGTGTCCGTGTCGGGCCGCTTCTTCGGGTCGATGTTCTTGTTGTAGACCTTCTTGACGGAATCCTGGAGCTGACCGATCTTCTTCTTGTCGAAGGTCGTGTGGATCTCGTAGCCGCCGAGGGACAGGTCCGCGGCGGTGATCTGCTTGTTGTTGGCGAGGAAGTTCGCCTTGGCGAGATCGACGAGATAGCCGACCTGGCCGCCGAGCTTGGCTCCCTTGGAGAGCGGCTGCACCTCGGGGAAAACGGTCTTGTCGCGCTCCGCCTTCTCCAGATGGCCGTCCTTCACCATCTCGTCGAGGATCCAGTTCCAGCGCTCGGTGACCCGCTTGGTGTTCGCCTCTCGGGTCGCCGCGGGGTCGAAGTCGGTGGCTCCGGCCGGGTCGTAGTAGGTCGCGCCCTTGAGCAGGGTGGTCAGGAACGCCGACTGGGCAACGGTCAGGCTCTTGGCGTCGGTGTCGAAGTAGGTCCGCGCCGCGGCCTGGATGCCGTAGGAGTTCCGGCCGTAGAACGAGGTGTTCAGATAGCCGGCCATGATCTCCGGCTTCTTCATCTCGGTGCCGACCTTCATGGAGATGAAGAGCTCTTTGAACTTACGGCTGACGGTCTGCGACTGGTCGCCGAGCCGGGCGTTCTTCACATACTGCTGGGTGATGGTGGAGCCGCCCTGGGTCTGCTGACCGCGGGCCATGTTCACCAGCGCCCGGCTGATGCCCTTGGGGTCGATACCGGAGTCCGAGTCGAAGGTCTTGTTCTCCGCGGACTTCACGGCGTTCTGCAGATGCACGGGGATCTGCTCGATCCCCACGTTCTGCCGGTTGTACTCACCGCCGGTCGCCGCCAGCTGGGTGCCGTCGGAGTAGTAGTAGACGTTGTTCTGGGCCTCCGCCTGCTTACGGGGGTCCGGAACGTCCACCCAGGCGTACGCCAGCGTCGCCGCGCCCATCAGGGAGCCGAAGAAGGCCAGCGAGAGGCCGGTGACCAGCTTCCAGGAGGGCACCCAGCGGCGCCAGCCGTCCTTGTCGAACCGCGGGTAGTCGATCAGGCGCCGCTTGCGCGGGCCGCCGCTCCCGCCGGGATCGTGGTGGCCGGCTCCGCCGCCGCCCCGGCGGCCACCGCCGCCACTCCGGCCGCCGCCCCCCGCGGCGCCGGGATCCACCCTGCGGCGCCCGCCGCGCTGGGCGCGACGGGCCTCGGCGCGGCCCCCGTAGGGCCGCTCCTCGCCATGGGAGGCGGACGGAGGGACGGCGCCGGCGTCCCCGGTGGGGGCGGCTCGGTGGCCGGATGGCTGCTGGGCAGCGCGCCTGGCAGCCGCGCGTCCGCCGGTCTGCGGCGGTTTGCGACGGTGCTCGCTCATCGAACGACTACTCCTCGGGCAGGCGAAACGCCTGGAAGCGGCAGTTGACTTCCGGTCCCCCCGGCATGGATGCGGACCGGCCGCGCGAAGGGCTCGTCCGCAGTGCACCCACGGCGATGACGACTGGGGCCGTCATCTGGTTCCCGGTGGTCTGCATCCGCACAGACTACGCACGAACAAATCCATCCCGACATTGAAGTTCATCCCAAATCCGGCAAGTTGGCCAGAGCGAATTGACGATGTGACCCCGTTCACCGCGACCCCTCTTGTCGCAGAAGCCCCGCCGTCCTATCGTGCTGATGTATCGACTCGATACATCAGCACGAGATAGAGGTTCGGGGCAGCGCGAAGGGAGGCCGTGATGAGCAGGCGCTCGGGAATTCTTGAGTTCGCCGTGCTCGGTCTCCTCCGTGAAGCCCCGATGCACGGGTACGAGCTGCGGAAACGGCTCAACACTTCGTTGGGGATCTTCCGGGCCTTCAGTTACGGGACCCTGTACCCCTGCCTCAAGACGCTGGTCGCCAACGGCTGGTTGATCGAGGAACCGGGGAACGCTCCCGACGACGCCCTGGCCGCTCCACTCTCAGGGCGTCGCGCCAAGATCGTCTACCGGTTGACGGCGGAAGGGAAAGAACACTTCGAGGAGCTGCTCGCGCACACCGGCCCGGACAGCTGGGAGGACGAGCACTTCGCGGCCCGGTTCGCCTTCTTCGGGCAGACGGAGCGCGAGGTGCGGATGCGGGTGCTGGAAGGCCGCCGCAGCCGGCTGGAGGAGCGTCTGGAGAAGATGCGCGCCTCCCTCGCCCGGACCCGTGAGCGCCTCGACGACTACACGCTGGAGCTCCAGCGCCACGGAATGGAGTCCGTGGAGCGCGAAGTGCGCTGGCTGAACGAGCTCATCGAGAGCGAGCGGGCGGGACGGGATCAGCGACGCTCCTCCCCCGGCTCCGCATCACAGCAGAAGAACACCGCGGGGCCCGGGGACGGCCTGCCCCGGCGTGGGAACGCGGAGCCCTCCGGGCCCGCCACCCCGCCGGATCCGTCCGACGGCACCGCCAACTGAGACCCCGCGGTCCGCAGGGTCTCATCCGGAATACCGAAATCACACAGGGAGCAACCGGAATGGGTTCGGTTCGCGTAGCCATCGTCGGCGTGGGCAACTGCGCCGCCTCGCTGGTGCAGGGCGTCGAGTACTACAAGGACGCCGACCCGGCCGGCAAGGTGCCGGGTCTGATGCACGTCCAGTTCGGGGACTACCACGTCCGGGACGTCGAGTTCGTGGCCGCCTTCGACGTGGACGCCAAGAAGGTCGGCCTCGACCTGGCGGACGCCATCGGTGCCAGCGAGAACAACACCATCAAGATCTGCGACGTGCCGAACAGCGGTGTCACGGTGCAGCGCGGCCACACCCTCGACGGTCTGGGCAAGTACTACCGCGAGACCATCGAGGAGTCGCCCGAGGCCCCGGTCGACGTCGTCCAGGTCCTCAAGGACAAGCAGGTCGACGTTCTGGTCTGCTACCTGCCCGTAGGTTCCGAGGACGCTGCGAAGTACTACGCGCAGTGCGCCATCGACGCCAAGGTCGGCTTCGTCAACGCCCTCCCCGTCTTTATCGCGGGCACCAAGGAGTGGGCCGACAAGTTCACCGAGGCGGGCGTCCCGATCGTCGGCGACGACATCAAGTCGCAGGTCGGCGCCACGATCACGCACCGTGTGATGGCGAAGCTCTTCGAGGACCGGGGTGTCATCCTGGACCGCACGATGCAGCTGAACGTCGGCGGCAACATGGACTTCAAGAACATGCTGGAGCGCGACCGGCTGGAGTCCAAGAAGATCTCGAAGACGCAGGCCGTCACCTCGCAGATCCCCGACCGCGAGCTGGGCGAGAAGAACGTCCACATCGGTCCGTCCGACTACGTCGCGTGGCTCGACGACCGCAAGTGGGCGTACGTCCGCCTGGAGGGCCGTGCCTTCGGTGACGTCCCGCTGAACCTGGAGTACAAGCTCGAGGTCTGGGACTCCCCGAACTCGGCCGGTGTCATCATCGACGCCGTTCGCGCCGCGAAGATCGCCAAGGACCGCGGCGTCGGCGGCCCGATCCTCTCGGCCAGCAGCTACTTCATGAAGAGCCCGCCGGTCCAGTACTTCGACGACGAGGCCCGCGAGAACGTCGAGAAGTTCATCAAGGGCGAGGTCGAGCGCTGATCTCTGCCTGAGAGCAGTGGCGCAAGGCCGCGGAGGGTCCCCGGTGGTTCACCGGGGACCCTCCGCATGTGCGCGGGACCGGTGTGTGACGCTAGACCGCATGCCCGTCGTACGTGATCTGCGCGTACTCCTGCGCCTGACGAACTTCCGCCGACTGCTGACGGTCCGGCTGCTGTCCCAGACAGCGGACGGCGTCTATCAGGTGGCGCTCGCCACGTACGTGGTGTTCTCGCCGGAGAAACAGACCTCGCCCGCGGCCATCGCCTCGGCCATGGCCGTGCTGCTGCTGCCGTACTCCCTGATCGGCCCCTTCGCCGGGGTACTGCTGGACCGCTGGCGCCGCCGCCAGGTCCTGCTCTACGGCAATCTGCTGCGGGCACTGCTCGCCTGCGGCACCGCCCTGCTGATCCTGGCCTCCGTACCCGACTGGCTCTTCTATGTGTCGGCCCTGTCGGTCACCGCCATCAACCGCTTCGTGCTCGCCGGCCTCTCGGCCTCCCTGCCCCGGGTGGTGGACGAGGAGCGGCTGGTGATCGCCAATGCCCTCTCACCCACGGCCGGCACCCTGGCCGCGACCGCGGGCGGCGGACTCGCCTTTGTCGTCCGGTTCGCCGTCGCCGACTCCGATGCCGCGGTCGTCCTGCTGGGAGCCGCTCTCTACCTCTGTGCGGGGCTCGCCTCCCTCCGGATGGCACGCGATCTCCTCGGCCCCGATCCGGAGCGCGTACAGCCCCGTCTGACGGCCGCCGTCGCCTCCACGGCCCGCGGCCTGGTGGACGGGCTGCGCCATCTGGCCCGGCGCCCGGCGGCCGCCCGGGCACTGACGGCGGTCACCCTGATGCGCTTCTGCTACGGCGCCCTGCTGGTGACCGTACTGATGCTCTGCCGGTACGCCTGGTACGAGGACGAGCGCAACGGCCTGGCTCTGCTCGGGGTGGCCGTCGCCGTCTCGGGCGCGGGATTCTTCGTCGCGGCCGTGATCACCCCCTGGACGATCGGACGCCTCGGCCCGTACCGCTGGATGATCTGCTGCGCCGCGACCGCGGCGGTCCTCGTCCCGGCCCTCGGTCTCCCCTTCGCCCAGGGACCGATACTCGCCGCGGCCTTCGTCCTGGGCCTGGTCACCCAGGGGGTGAAGATCACCACCGATACCGTCGTCCAGCTATCGGTCGACGACGCCTACCGCGGCCGGGTCTTCTCGCTCTACGACGTTCTGTTCAATGTCTCGTTCGTCGCGGCGGCGGCCGTCGCGGCGCTGATACTGCCGCCCGACGGCCGCTCGGTCCCGCTGGTGGTACTGGTGGGCGTGCTCTACGCGGGGATCGCTCTGCTGCTCCGGCACTGGAACCGGACCGCTCCGGTAACGGTCGGCCCGGCCGGCCCGGCGGACTGACTCCAGCGCCGCAACAGGCGATGTTTCACGTGAAACATCGCCCGCCTCTGTCCGGCCGGAGGAACACCCCGAACGGAAGCGGGGCATGTTTCACGTGAAACATGCCCCGCACCGGACCGTCGGTCACCGCCACCCTCACCGGCTCTGAGCGGCCCACCACTCCGTAAGGGCCTTTACCGCGTCGTCGTGCTCCATCGGCCCGTGCTCCAGCCTCAGCTCCAGCAGATGCGCATACGCCTTGCCGATCACCGGTCCGGGGCCGACCCCGAGGATCTCCTGGATCTGGTTGCCGTCGAGATCGGGCCGGATGGCATCCAGCTCCTCCTGCTGCTGGAGCTGTGCAATGCGCTCCTCCAGGCCGTCATAGGTCCGGGAGAGCGCGGCGGCCTTCCGCTTGTTACGGGTGGTGCAATCCGAGCGGGTCAGCTTGTGCAGCCGGGTGAGCAGCGGCCCGGCGTCCCGTACATAGCGGCGCACCGCGGAGTCGGTCCATTCGCCGTCGCCGTATCCATGGAAGCGCAGATGCAGCTCCACCAGCCGGGAGACATCCTTCACCAGCTCGTTGGAGTACTTGAGCGCGGTCATCCGCTTCTTGGTCATCTTCGCGCCCACCACCTCGTGGTGGTGGAAGGAGACCCGGCCGTCCTTCTCGAAGCGACGGGTGCGCGGCTTACCGATGTCGTGCAGCAGCGCGGAGAGCCGGAGCACCAGATCCGGGCCCTGGTCTTCCAGGTCGATCGCCTGCTCCAGCACGGTCAGGGAGTGCTCGTAGACATCCTTGTGCCGGTGGTGCTCGTCGCTCTCCAGCTTCAGCGCGGGAAGCTCCGGCAGCACCCGGGCGGCCATTCCGGAGTCGACCAGCAGCGCCAGTCCCTTCCGGGGGTTCGCGGAGAGCAGCAGCTTGTTCAGCTCGTCCCTGACCCGCTCGGCGGAGACGATGTCGAGGCGCTCGGACATCTCCGTCATGGCGGTGACGACCTCGGGTGCCACCTCGAAGTCCAGCTGGGCCGAGAACCGGGCGGCACGCATCATCCGCAGCGGGTCGTCGGAGAAGGACGCCTCGGGAGTGCCGGGGGTACGCAGCACCTTCGCCGCGAGGTCCTCCAGGCCGCCGTGCGGGTCGATGAACTCCTTCTCGGGGAGCGCGACGGCCATCGCGTTCACCGTGAAGTCCCGGCGGACCAGATCGTCCTCGATGGAATCGCCGTAGGACACCTCGGGCTTGCGGGAGGTGCGGTCGTACGCCTCGGACCGGTAGGTGGTGATCTCGATCTGATAGCCGCTCTTCTGCGCACCGACGGTACCGAAGGCAATTCCGACGTCCCATACCGAATCCGCCCAGGGACGGACGATCCGGAGAATGTCCTGGGGGCGGGCGTCGGTGGTGAAGTCCAGGTCGTTGCCGAGCCGGCCGAGGAGTGCGTCCCGCACCGAGCCGCCGACCAGGGCGAGACGGAAGCCCGCCTCCTGGAAGCGGCGGGCGAGATCGTCCGCGACAGGGGCTACCCGCAGTAGCTCCGCCACCGCGCGGCGTTGCACCTGGTTCAGTGCGGAGGGAGTGTCTTCATTGGCGTTCGGCACAACAGAGAAGGGTACGTCCCCCGGGCCCGCGGGGGTCCCCAGAAGCCCGTGACGATCATGTGTGGCAGTCCGCGGCACTTCCGCCCGGCGCACCTCGTTACCATGCGTGGACGCAATGAGCGACAGCGACCTGACGACAGCAGACGACAAGGGACGGACGAGCGCGTGGCCGAGGCGGCAGACTTCCGGAGGATGACCCCCGTGCCTGCCCGTCGGTGGCTCCGCAGGGCCGTCTGCGCCCTTGCCGCCGCCCCTGTGGTCGCGGGGCTCCTGGGAGCCTCCGCGCCCGCCGCGGAAGCCGCTCCGGCCGCCTCGGGTCCGCGTTCGGTGGATGTGAGTCTCACCACACTCTCCCCGAGCGTGCCGGAGGAGGACGGGACCCTCACCGTATCCGGGACTGTGGTCAACCGGACCAAGGGCCCCGTCAGCAGCCCCGAGATCGACCTCCATATCGGGGACCGGCCGCTGAACGGCCGTACCGGTATCGACCGGGCGGCGAAGCGCACGGGCTACGACCGTGCGGCCGACGGCCCGTCCGTGGGCGACCGGTACACCGTGAAGCTTCCCTCCCTGGCCCCGGGCATCAGCCGGGACTTCACCGTGTCGGTGCCGGTCGAGGAGCTCGGGCTGGGTGAGGAGGGCGTCTACCAGCTCGGGGTCAGCCTCTCGGGGCGCAGCCGCGGAGTCTCCTACCGGCAGGTCCTGGGCATCGAGCGGACCTTCCTCCCCTGGCAGCCCGACGCCCTGGAGAAGAAGCCCCGCCTCACCTACCTCTGGCCGCTGATCTCCTCGACCCATCTGACGTCCGAGGTCGGATCGGACGAGCAGCGGACACCGGTCTTCGAGGACGAGTCGCTGGCCAAGGAGATCTCCCCCGAGGGCCGGCTGGGGCAGATGGTGTCCCTCGGCCGTGAGCTGCCGGTCACCTGGGTCATCGATCCCGACCTGCTGGCCACCGTCGACGCCATGACCCGGAACTACCGGGTGAAGGACGGCGGAGACGGCGAGGAGACCGTGCCGGGCCGCAACCAGGCGGTCGCCAAGCAGTGGCTCAGCTCCCTGGAGGCCGCGGTCCAGAGCCGCAAGGTGATCGCCCTTCCCTACGCGGACCCGGATCTGGCGTCCCTGGCTCACCGCGGCACCCAGGTCTCCGGCACCCTCGGACGGCTGCTGGACGCCACCGAGGTGGCGGGTCTGACGGTGGAGACGATCCTGCATGTGAAGCCGTCCGTGGACTTCGCCTGGCCCGTCGACGGGGCGATCGACTCGTCCATCGTGAACGTGGCCACCTCGGCGGGGGCCGACCATGTGATCGCCCGCAGCGACAGCCTCCGCGACGACCTTCCGTACACGGCGTCCGCCGCCCGGCCGATCGGCGGCGGAACCACCGCCGTCGTCGCCGACGCCCGGCTGTCGAAGGCGTTCGAGGGGAACATGCTCGACAGCGGCGAGTCCACGCTCGCCGTCCAGCGCTTCCTGGCCCAGACCCTGGCGGTCGCCCTCCAGGACGACGCCCCGGGGGCCCGCAGCGTCGTTGTGGCCCCCCAGCGGATGCCCACCACCTCGCAGGCCCAGTCCATGGCGCGCGCCCTCCAGGGGCTCGGCGGACGGCTCTGGACCGAGCCCTCCGATCTGCTCGCGGCCGCGGAGGCAAAGCCCGACAGCGGTGCGAACCGGCGGGTACCGCCGGGCTCCCAGTACCCCGAGGCGCTGCGCAAGCGCGAGCTGCCCGTGAGCGCCTTCGAGCAGATCCACGGCACCCAGGAGAACCTCGACAACTTCACCCTCATCCTCACCGCCCGGGATCGGGTGGAGACCCCGTTCTCGCGGGCGATCGACCGGGAGATGTCCACCGCGTGGCGGGGCCAGCGCCAGGCCGCCGAGGCGTATCGCGCCGGGGTGCGGGAGAACCTCGACCGGCTCGTCGGCGAGGTCCAGCTCATCGAGAAGTCGCAGATCACGCTCTCCGGCCGCAGCGCCACCATCCCGGTGACCGTCCAGAACCGGCTGGTCCAGGACGTCGACAATCTGGTTCTGCGGCTCAGCTCCGACAACGGAGCCCGGCTCAGCCTCGACGGCGGCCGCGGCATCGCCGAGCGGCCCATCGAGATCAAGGGCGGCCACAGCCAGTCCGTGAAGTTCGATGCCAAGGCCAACGCCAACGGCCAGGTGCGGCTGACGGCGCAGCTCTACACGGAGGACGGCAAGCTCTACGGGCCGGCGATGCAGTTCACGGTGCAGGTCTCCGAGGCCACCCCCACCGTGCTGCTGGTCATCGCGGGCGGTGTGCTGCTCCTGGTGCTCGCCGGTGTCCGGATGTACACCCAGCGCAAGCGGGCGGCGGCCCGTGACACCCCCGCCGACGGGCCGGGCACCGAGCCCGGCGGAGACGCCGCTCCGGACGGTACGGAGCCCCCCGGAGGCGGTGACGACGCGGCCGATCCCGGGCAGGCGAGTGACCCGACACCGGACACCCGACCGGAAAGCGGCAACCGATCGCGCGCGGGTGAGAAAGTGGACCGTTGAGCGATGTCGTGGCCACCGGCCGGGGACGATGAGGTGGGGTAGCAATGAACGCGCCGTACGACGGTGACCGCGGTCAGGGCGCCGGGGCGAACCCGGCGGACCAGCCGCCACCGCCGCAGCCCCCGTACGCCCACGACCCGACCCTGCCCGCCCACGCCCAGCACCCCGGCTACGGTCCCGCCCACGACGCGGACGGCCGGCCGTACACCTACGACCCCGCCCAGTACCAGCAGCAGGCCCCGTACCCGTACGACCCGGCGGGGCAGCAGCCCGGCTACGACGCGGCGCACGACCCCTACCTGGGGGACGCCTACGCCCAGGATCCCTACCGGGCGCAGGACCTCTCCGCCCAGGACCCGGTGGCCGAGGCCCTCTACGACCGTGCCTCGCACCCTCCGCCGCCGCCCGGCACCTACCCCGACCAGCAGCCGCTCTACCAGCAGCCGCCTCCGTCGGACTACGCGCCGGACCCCCGGGTCTGGGCGCACACCCCGCCGCCGGAGCCGTCGGGCCCCTCGCGGCATCTCCCGTACGGCGACGACGCCCGGACCACGCAGTACACCGGCGTGGACGACCTGGTCAGCAATGCCGCCGACGATCAGCCGCAGCAGGACGCCTTCGCCCATCTCTTCCGGGACCAGCAGAACAGCGCCAAGACGGTCCCGGCGCCCGCACCGGAGCCGATGCCCGCCCCGGCCGCCCCGAAGCGTTCCGGCGGTCGGGTCTCCAGTCTGGCGAAGTCGAGCGCGGTGATGGCCGCGGGCACGATCGTCTCCCGTCTCACCGGCTTCCTCCGCAACCTCGTGATGGCCGCCGCCATCGGTGTCGGCGTACTCAGCGACACCTACCAGGTCGCCAATGTGCTGCCGACGATGATCTACGTGCTGGTCGGCGGCGGTGCCCTGAACGCGGTCTTCATCCCTCAGCTCGTCCGGGCGATGAAGAACGACGAGGACGGGGGCGAGGCCTATGCCAACCGGCTGCTCACCCTTGTCGTCGTCCTGCTGGCCGGGGTGACCGTCTTCTGTGTGGTGGCGGCCCCGCTGCTCGTCACCATGATGTCGCCGACGATCGCCTCCGACCCGCAGAAGAAGGAGGTGGCCGTCGCTTTCGCCCGCTACTGCCTGCCGACCATCTTCTTCATGGGCATCCATGTGGTGCTCGGGCAGATCCTCAACGCCCGTGGCCGCTTCGGCGCCATGATGTGGACCCCGGTCCTCAACAACGTGGTGATCATCGCTTCGTTCGCCGCCTTCATCTGGGCGTTCGGCAGCTTCACCACCTCCGGTGTCAACACCACCACGATCACCCCGGAAGGTGTCCGGCTCCTCGGTATCGGCACCATGCTCGGTCTGGTGGTCCAGGCTCTGGCGATGCTTCCCTACCTGCGCGACGCGGGCTTCCGGATGAGGCTGCGGTTCGACTGGCGCGGACAGGGGCTGGGCAAGGCGGCCGGGCTGGCGAAGTGGACCCTCTTCTTCGTGCTGGCCAATCAGCTCGGCATGATCGTCGTCACCCAGCTCGCCACCTCGGCGGGCGCCACCGCCGAGAAGCACGGCTTCACCGGCACCGGTATCACCGCCTACAACTTCGCCCTGCTGCTCTGGCAGCTCCCCCAGGCCATCATCACGGTCTCCGTGATGACCGCGGTCCTGCCCCGGATCTCCCGCTCCGCCCACGACGGCGACGCGGCCGCCGTCCGGGACGACATCTCCTACGGCCTCCGCACCTCCGCCGTCGCGATCGTGCCCTCGGCGTTCGCCTTCTTCGCCCTGGGTGTCCCGATGGCGGGGCTGATGTACGCCGGATCGGGCGCCGAGGGCGCCAGGAACATCGGATTCACCCTGATGGCCTTCGGGCTCGGACTGATTCCGTACTCCGTGCAGTACGTCGTCCTCCGCGGCTTCTACGCCTACGAGGACACCAGGACGCCCTTCTACAACACCGTCATCGTCGCCCTGATCAACGCGGGCGCCGCCGGTCTCAGCTTCCTCCTCCTGCCCGCCCGCTGGGCCGTCGTCGGCATGGCCGCCTCCTACGGCCTGGCCTACATGATCGGCGTGGGAGTCGCCTGGAGCCGGCTGAGAAAGCGGCTGGGCGGTGATCTGGACGGCGCTCACGTCATGCGCACGTACACCAGGCTCTGCATCGCCTCGCTGCCCGCGGCGCTTCTCGGCGGTGCCACCGCCTTCGGCATCATCAAGCTCCTCGGCAGCGGTGCTCTGCCCTCCCTGGTCGCGCTCGTCGGCGGCGGAATCGTCCTCCTCGGCGTGTTCTTCCTGGCGGCCCGCCGGATGCGCATCGAAGAGCTGAACTCCATGGTGGGCATGGTCCGCGGCCGGCTCGGCCGCTGAGACACGAGCCGGGGCGCATTCGAACCGCTTCCGCACAACCATCGCCAGGGGCCGTGTGTCGTGCATAGCAGTGGACTGTGGGCACAATTGGCATGGCTGTTGATTTGTGCGCAACGGATGGGGAGGCAGGAGCGACGGTGGCGGAACGTAGCACGGCTGCCGTCGACGTGGCCGACAACGGCGGGAACGAACCGCCGACCGCGCAGGCGGAGGACGCCACGGCCGACGGTGCTGCCGGATCGGAGACGACCGCGGAACTGCCCGTCCCCGGTGACCAGAACCCCGACGAGGGCGCGGACAGCGCGGTCGGCAAGGGCGGCGCGGACACCAAAGACGGCGCGCAGAAGGCCGCAGAGCCCGCCGCCGCGACCCCCGAGCTGCACAGCGGCCACAAGCTTGCCAAGCGCTACCGCCTCGAGGAGTGCATCACCCGGCTGGACGGCTTCAGCAGCTGGCGTGCCGTGGACGAGAAGCTGCGCCGGGCGGTCGGGGTCCATGCGCTCCCGGCCGATCACTCCCGGGCCCGTTCCGTGCTCGCCGCCGCACGCTCCGCCGCCCTCCTGGGCGACCCCCGGTTCGTCATGGTGCTGGACGCGGTCGAGGAGAACGACCTCGTCTATGTCGTCCACGAGTGGCTTCCCGATGCCACCGAGCTGACCACCCTGCTTGCCATGGGCGCCCTGGAGCCGCACGAGGCATACCGGCTCGTCGACCAGGTCTCCCAGGCCATGGCGGCGGCCCATCGCGAGGGGCTCTCGCATCTCAAGCTCACCCCCGGCGCCGTGCTGCGGACCTCCAGCGGCCAGTACCGGATCCGTGGGCTCGCGGTGAACGCCGCACTGCGCGGCATCAGCGCCGACCATCCCCAGCGCACCGACACCGAGGCCATCGGGGCGCTGCTCTACGCCGCACTGACCCAGCGCTGGCCTTACGAGAACGACGCCTACGGTCTCTCGGGACTGCCCAAGGGCATCGGGCTGCTCCCGCCCGACCAGGTGCGGGCGGGGGTCCATCGCGGGCTCTCCGAACTCTCCATGCGCGCCCTGGTCAACAACGGCGCCACCGCCTCCCGTCAGGACCCGCCCTGCACCACTCCGGAGGAGCTGGCCAAGGCCGTCGCGGAGATGCCGCGTATCAGGCCGCCGGAGCCCGCGTTCGCCGCTCCGCCGGAGTACCAGCGCACCACCTACCAGCAGGGCAACTACGGCCGCCCCGGCGCCGTACGGCCCGGTGGACCCGTTCTCCCGCATCCGGTTCCGATTCCTCCCGCGCCCCTGGAGAGCCGCGCGGGCAAAGCGCTCAAGTGGACCGTCGCCGCGCTGCTGATCGCAGCGCTGGGGCTCGGAAGCTGGCAGATCTCGGAGAAGCTGCTGGACCGGGAGAAGGGGTCCGGTCCCGCCACCGAGGCACCGCCCGCCGGGGGCGACGAGAAGCCGAAGCCGCCCGCCCGGCCGATCGCCGTCGACCACGCCTCGGAGTTCAAGCCCAGTGGCTCCGGCATACAGCAGCACGAGGCACCCCTCACCGTCGACGGCGACCCCGCAACGTCCTGGGTGACACCCGAGTACCGGAACTACCCGAACTTCGGCAACATCCCCAGCCGTCGTCAGGGCAGCGGGATCATCGTCGACCTCGGCACCGTCCGGGAGGTCGCCGGAGTCGATATCGACCTGTACCGCGCCGGCCAGAAGGCGGAAGTCCTGGCCGCCGGTGAGAACGCCTCGGATCCGTCCTCGCTCGCGGACTTCGGCCAACGGCTCACCCCGGAGCAGACGGTCGGCCAGAAGCTGAAGGAAACGTTCGACGCTCCCGTCCGGACGCGCTATGTGCTGATCCGGATCACCGAACTGCCGCCCACCGCACAGGCGAACCGCTATCGGGGCGGCGTCTCGGAGATCAGGATTCTGGGTCGCTGACCCCCGGTTCGGCGGGCTCTGCCCGCCACCGGGGTCCCGGCCCTGGATTCCCCGGTGCTCTGCCTCTCCCCAGGGGAATCGTGATAGACAGACCGGGCCGGAGCTGATGCTTCCAGGCGCCGAACGGGACCGACCAGAGGGGGAGGCCGTGACGACGGAGGCGTCCCACACAGTCAGCGACTCCGAGCTTCTGGCCCGTCATGTCGCGGGACATCCCGACGCCTTCGGTGAGCTGGTCCGGCGGCACCGCGACCGGCTCTGGGCCGTCGCCCTGCGCACCCTGGGAGACCGCGAAGAGGCCGCGGACGCGGTACAGGACGCCCTGGTCTCCGCCTTCAGAGCCGCTCACACCTTCAGGGGCCAGTCCGCCGTCACCACCTGGCTCCACCGGATCACGGTCAACGCCTGTCTCGACCGGGCCCGTAAGTCCGCTTCCCGGAGGACCTCGCCCGTCGAGGACACCGAGCGGCTGGAACAGCTACTCGAACCCCATGAGTCCGCGGCGGCACCGGCGGAGCGCCGGGACCTGAACCGCCAGCTGCTGGCCGCCCTGGGGAAACTCCCGGCGGAGCAGCGGGCGGCCCTGGTACTGGTGGATATGCAGGGCTACTCCGTCGCGGAGGCCGCGGAGGTACTGAACGTCCCTCCGGGCACGGTGAAGAGCCGCTGCGCACGGGGCCGGGCAAAGCTGCTTCCTCTGGTCACCCATCTGCGCGGCACCTCCGGGGATAGTGATGATCCCGGCCGGGGAAGGAACCGGACGCCGGGGGCAGCCGTCCCACCGGCGACGGGCCACAAGGACGCAGGGCCGACCGATCCTGCTGCTGTGAAGGGCGGAGGTGGACGCACGTGACATCCACGGCCGACATGACTCAGCATCCGGATGTATCCGAGATCTCCGATCTCACCGAGGGGCTGCTCTCCCCCGCGCAGAGCGGGCCACTGCGGCGGCATCTGGCCGCCTGTGAACTGTGCGCGGATGTCAGGACGTCTCTGGAAGAGATCCGTACGCTCCTGGGGGCCGTCCCGGGCACACCCCGGATGCCGGTCGATGTGGCCCAGCGGATCGACGCCGCACTGGCTGCCGAGGCCCTGCTCGATGCCGGGCATCGTCCCGGGCATGTTTCACGTGAAACATCGTCCTCCGGAGATCCTGCCGACTCGGCCCAGAGCCCATCCGGGGCCGCCGGTGCCGCGACCCGTCCGGCCGGCCGCGCCCGCGGTGCCACCGGTCCGGGCCGGACCGCCGCACAGCGCCGCAGGCGGCGGGGTTCGGTACTGGGAGCCCTCGTCGGTATCGCCGCCGTAGGCGTCGGTGTGTTCCTTCTCCGGAGCGGGGACCCGGAGGGCCCTCCGAGCGCGGGCCGGACTCTCGCTTCGTCGGCCGCTCCGGGGGAGTTCTCCGCGACGGGCCTGGAGAGCAGGGTCCGGGATCTGCTCACGCGTCCCGCCATCCAGGGTGACCGGGGGCATGCCATGACCGCCGGTGAGGAGTCGGACTCACCCGCCCCCGGAGTACCGGGCACGGAGCTGGGCGGACATACCGGCAATGACCCCGCGGTGCCCTCCTGCGTTCAGCGGGGCACCGGCCGCACCATGCTTCCGATCGCGGTGGAGCGGGGCCGCTATCAGGGCACCGATGCCTTTCTTCTGGTTCTGCCGGCCAACGGGGACATCCAGCGGGTCGATGCCTTCGTCATTGATGCCGGTTGTACGAGTGGCTCGTCCCAGGCCCCCGGAAAGGTCCTGCTGACGGAGTCCTTCTCCCGTCACTGACGGTTCCGAGCGCGCTGCGTGACAGCACGGGAATGCATCCCCCTTAGGATCCGTTGGGTGGGGTGAGAGCCATTGCCCCGGCCAATAGTCAGCAGACAGCCTGCAGAGACGAGGAAGAGACCCGTGAGCGACGTCCGAAACGTGATCATCATCGGCTCCGGACCCGCCGGTTATACGGCGGCGCTCTATACCGCACGGGCCTCCCTGAAGCCCCTGGTATTCGAGGGAGCGGTGACCGCCGGTGGCGCCCTGATGAACACCACCGACGTCGAGAACTTCCCCGGTTTCCGCGACGGCATCATGGGGCCGGACCTCATGGACAACATGCGGGCGCAGGCCGAGCGCTTCGGTGCCGAGCTGATTCCGGACGATGTGGTCTCCGTCGACCTCAGCGGTGAGATCAAGACCGTGACCGACACCGCGGGCACCGTCCACCGGGCCAAGGCCGTGATCGTCACCACCGGCTCCCAGCACCGCAAGCTCGGTCTGCCGAACGAGGACGCTCTCTCCGGACGTGGTGTCTCCTGGTGCGCCACCTGCGACGGCTTCTTCTTCAAGGACCAGGACATCGCCGTGATCGGCGGTGGGGACACCGCGATGGAGGAGGCCACCTTCCTTTCCCGGTTCGCCAAGTCGGTGACGATCGTCCACCGGCGGGACAGCCTGCGGGCCTCGAAGGCCATGCAGGACCGCGCCTTCGCCGACCCGAAGATCACGTTTGCCTGGGACAGCGAGGTCGCCGAGATCCACGGCGAGCAGAAGCTCACCGGTCTGACCCTGCGCAACACCAAGACGGGCGAGACCTCCGAGCTGGCGGTCACGGGACTGTTCATCGCCGTCGGCCACGACCCGCGGACCGAGCTGTTCAAGGGCCAGCTCGACCTGGACGACGAGGGGTACCTCAAGGTCGAGGCGCCCTCCACCCGTACCAACCTCACCGGCGTCTTCGCCGCGGGCGATGTCGTCGACCACACCTACCGCCAGGCGATCACGGCTGCCGGCACCGGATGCTCCGCCGCGCTCGACGCCGAGCGTTTCCTGGCCGCACTGGCCGACGCCGACAACTCTCACTGATCCGATCGGGCCCGTTGGAGGGCCTGCCCGGACCACTCTCCTCACCCCACAACAGTTGATCAAAGGAGGCCCGCCGTGGCCGGCGTGCTGAAGAACGTAACGGACGACTCCTTCGAAGAGGATGTCCTCAAGAGCGGCAAGCCTGTTCTGGTGGACTTCTGGGCGGCCTGGTGCGGCCCGTGCCGTCAGATCGCACCGTCCCTCGAAGCCATCGCCGCCGAGCACGGCGACAAGATCGAGGTCGTCAAGCTCAACATCGACGAGAACCCGGCCACGGCGGCCAAGTACGGCGTCATGTCCATCCCGACCCTCAACGTCTACAAGGACGGCGAGGTCGTGCAGACGATCGTCGGTGCCAAGCCGAAGGCCGCGATCGTTCGCGACCTGGAGAACTTCATCGGCTAGTCAGTGGCGCCTGCGCGCCCGGTGTTTCACGTGAAACATGACGGAGGGCCCACCCGGTCGGGTGGGCCCTTCGCTGTTGCCGGGGTCAGAGCGGTCGCAGCACCGGCTCCTTCTGGACCGCGCCGAGCAGCCGGTCCAGCGCCTGCTCGACGTCCTCCTTCCAGGAGAGCGTATTTCTCAGCTCCAGCCTCAGCCGTGGATAGGAGGCATGCGGACGGACCGTTTTGAATCCCACCGCGGTCAGATGGTCGGCGGGAAGGAGACAGGCAGGCTGCTGCCAGCGCGCATCGCCGAAGGCTTCGACGGCTTTGAAGCCCCGGCGCAGAACATCCTTGGCGACGGTCTGCACCAGGACCCGGCCGATCCCCTGGCCCTGGAATCCCGGGTTGATCCAGGAGGTCATCAACTGGACGGCGTCCGGGGACACCGGGCTGGTCGGAAAGGCCAGGGACCGCGGCACATAGGCGGGCGGAGCATAGAGAACGAAGCCGACCGCGACCTCGTCGACATAGACGACCCGGCCGCAGGATCCCCATTCCAGCAGCACCGCGGAGATCCAGGCTTCTTTCTCCAGCTCCGGCCGGCCCGCCTTGGCCGCGGCATCACCGCTGACCGGGTCCAGCTCCCAGAAGACACAGGAGCGGCAGCGCTTGGGCAAGTCCGGGAGATTGTCCAGGGTGAGGGGCACCAGTCGACGGCCCATAGCGTCCGCGCCTCCCTGTTCTCCCCGACCGCCCGGCGGGCGACGGGATCAGTCGTCGGCGTCCTGTCCGCCCTGGGAGAGCCCCTGCTCCAGGACGCGGTCCTCGCCGGGGGCAAGAGTGCCGAGGATGCGCTCCAGGTCCTCCATCGAGGCGAACTCGACGACGATCTTCCCGCGCTTCTGCCCCAGGTCGACCTTCACTCTCGTCTCGAAGCGGTCGGAGAGCCGGGTAGCCAGATCGGTCAGTGCGGGGGAGACCCGGGCACCGGCCCGAGGGCTCTTCTTCGGCTTCACCGTGCTCTGCGGATCGGAGCCGAGGAGGGTGACGATCTCCTCGACCGAGCGCACCGAGAGCCCTTCGGCCACGATCCGCCGGGCCAGCTTGTCCTGCTCCTCATGGTCTTCCACCGACAGCAGCGCACGGGCGTGCCCGGCCGTCAGCACTCCGGCGGCCACCCGCCGCTGGACCGTGGGAGCCAGCTTCAGCAGACGCAGGGTGTTGGAGACCTGCGGACGCGACCGGCCGATCCGGTCGGCGAGCTGATCGTGGGTGCAGTTGAAGTCCTTCAGCAGCTGGTCGTAGGCAGCAGCCTCCTCCAGCGGATTGAGCTGGGCGCGGTGGAGGTTCTCCAGCAGCGCGTCCAGGAGGAGCTTCTCGTCCTCCGTCTCCCGGACGATCGCGGGAATCCGCTCCAGACCGGCCTCACGGCAGGCGCGCCAGCGGCGCTCGCCCATGATCAGTTCAAAGCGCTCGGGACCGGTCTGCCGAACGACAACCGGCTGAAGCAGTCCGACCTCCTTGATGGAGGTAACCAGTTCGGCCAGCGCGTCCTCGTCGAAGATCTCACGAGGCTGCTGCGGATTGGGGGTGATGGCATCCAGCAGCACTTCGGCGAAGTGAGCACCGGAGGGCGTCATCAGTGCGGACGATTCCTCCACTCCGACGGAGCCGACGGTGGAATCGGGGGCCACGGCCGCCGACGGCAGCGTGGCCACCTTGGCCGCCGCGACACCACGCTGTTCGGCCAGCACCGGAATCGACCCGGTCGAGCTCAGCACGGGCCCCGAGGTGGCCGGCCTCTCCTGGGGAGCGCCAGGGATCAGGGCACCGAGCCCACGCCCCAACCCTCTACGTCGCTCGCTCACTGGATCCCCTCCGAGATGTTCTGCCGTTGGTTCTCTGCGCCCACATGGGCATGGTGCGGGTCGTACTGAAGGCCTACTCCGCGCAGGGCGATTTCCCGGGCCGCCTCCAGATACGACAGGGCCCCGCTGGAACCCGGGTCGTAGGTCAGCACCGTCTGCCCATAGCTGGGCGCCTCCGAGATCCGGACGGACCGCGGAATATTGGTCCGCAGCACTTCCTCACCGAAGTGGCTGCGAACCTCGTCGGCCACCTGGGAGGCCAGCCGGGTACGGCCGTCGTACATGGTGAGAAGGATCGTCGATACATGGAGGGCGGGGTTGAGGTGCCCGCGTACCAGATCGACGTTCCGCAGCAACTGGCCCAGGCCCTCCAGCGCGTAGTACTCGCACTGGATGGGGATCAGCACCTCGGCACCGGCGACCATGGCATTGACCGTCAGCAGACCGAGGGAAGGCGGGCAGTCGATCAGCACATAGTCCAGTGGCTGCTCATAGGCCTGGATCGCCCGCTGAAGCCTGCTCTCCCGCGCCACCAGCGACACCAGTTCAATCTCCGCACCGGCGAGATCGATCGTGGCGGGGGCGCAGAAGAGCCCTTCGACGTCGGGGACGGGCTGGACCACTTCGGAGAGCGGCTTGCTCTCCACCAGGACGTCATAGATCGACGGCACTTCGGCGTGATGGTCGATACCCAGCGCTGTGGAGGCATTGCCCTGGGGATCGAGGTCGATCACCAGAACACGCGCACCGTGCAAGGCGAGAGAGGCGGCGAGATTGACCGTGGTGGTGGTCTTGCCCACGCCGCCCTTCTGGTTGGCGACCACCATCACACGAGTCTGCTCGGGTCGGGGCAGACCTTCACCGGCTCGGCCCAGGGCCTCTACGGCCAGCTGGGCGGCTCGGCCGATGGGGGTGTCATCCATCGGGGCCGGTGTTTCACGTGAAACATCGTCTCCGGGCGACTCGGTACGGGGACCGGGGACCGGATCGGTCATCGGTCCCGCGATGTTGGCGTCGGACCGCAAGGATTCACTCTCCTCGACTTCAGGCTCGCGATGAACAGAGCCTGCCATGCTTTCGGGGTCATGAACCAGCGAGGCCCGTGCTTCTGTGGATGAATCCACTTCTGTGGACAACTTTGTGACCCCTGAGAGGGGTCTCCGGTTCCGAATCGGGGCGGCAGCACGCCCGCGGCTGATGATTCCTTGCAGCAGAGAGCGACGTTTCACGTGAAACACGATGCCCGTGGCGCCCCGCGACGCCCGGACGACACTCCGGCATACGTACGTACGGGAGCCCTCAGCGGCGCCGTCGGGTGCGGCTGACCCGGGCGGCCTTGGCTCGCTTCGCCGCGAAACGCACCCCTCCGGGGCTCTCCCCGACCTCCACCCGCACCACGGTGGAGAGCGGATCGACCAGCCCTTCGCCCACCTGAAGCACCGAGGTCTCCACAACCCCGAGCTTGCTCAGCGCGGCACGGGCTCCCCGCAGCTCCTCCTCAGCGGTATCGCCCTTGAGCGCCAGCATCTCCCCATAGGGACGGAGCAGGGGAACCCCCCAGCCCGCCAGCCGGTCGAGAGGCGCCACGGCCCGGGCCGTGACCACATGGACCGGGGGAACCTTTCCGAGGACTTCCTCGGCCCGGCCCCGGACCACGGTCACATGGTCGAGACCCAGCAGTTCCACGACCTCCTGGAGGAAGTTGGTACGCCGCAGCAGCGGCTCCAGGAGCGTGATCCTGAGATCGGGGCGGACCAGCGCCAGCGGGATACCGGGCAGCCCGGCGCCGGAACCCACATCACAGACCGAGACGCCCTCGGGTACCACCTCGGACAGCACCGCGCAGTTCAGCAGATGGCGCTCCCAGAGCCGGGGCACCTCACGGGGGCCGATCAGACCGCGCTTGACCCCGGCATCGGCCAGCAGCTCCGCATAGCGAACGGCTTCCGGAAAGTACTCTCCGAAGACCCTTCGCGCCGCTTCGGGCGCCTGGGGAAGCTCCGCTGCCTCCGTCACGGGAACCGTCCTTCCGTACCGCACTATCGCTTCATGGATCGTGGTGGCTGACTATCAGGCTGACAAAGATCGGCCCCGTCTGCGCTACAGACGGGGCCGAGGGAACGATCAGGGTCAGGCGGGGAGTACGACGACGAAGCGCTGCGGCTCCTCGCCCTCCGACTCACTGCGCAGACCCGCCGCGGCGACCGCGTCATGCACGACCTTGCGCTCGAACGGCGTCATCGGCTTGAGCTTGACCGGCTCGCCGGTGCTCTTCACCTCGTCGGCCGCCTTGGCACCCAGCTCGGCCAGCTCGGTGCGCTTCTTGGCCCGGAAGCCCGCGATGTCCAGCATCAGCCGGCTGCGGTCACCCGTCTCACGGTGCACGGCGAGACGGGTCAGCTCCTGAAGGGCTTCGAGGACCTCGCCGTCCCGTCCCACCAGCTTCTGGAGATCGCGGCCGTTCGCATCGCTGATGATCGAGACAGCGGCCCGGTCCGCCTCGACATCCATGTCGATGTCACCGTCGAGGTCGGCGATGTCGAGCAGACCCTCGAGGTAGTCGGCAGCGATCTCCCCCTCCTGCTCAAGGCGGGTGAGGGTGTCGCCTTCCTCGGCAGCAGCGTCAGCGGCAGCGGGGATGGTGCCTTCCGTCACGGATGGACTCCTTCTACTACTTCTTGGACGACGGGTGCTTGGGGCGCTGCGGGCCCTTGCGCTGTCCGGACTTCGGCTGCTGACGGCCGGAGTTGGCCCGGGGCTGCTTGGACTTGGCGCTCTGCGGGGTGTCCTTGCGGAGCGAGGGCTTCGACTCGGCACCGGCGGAGCCGGAATCATCCGACTCCTCCGCCTTGTCCGAGGGCTGCGCGCTGGTGGACTGCCGCTGGGACTTGCTCTGCCGCTTCGGCTGCTGGCGCTTGGTGGTACCGGCCTCGGCCTCGGTCTCGACGGTCTCGCTCTTCACGATCGAACCGTCGGCCTGGGCCGCGAATCCGGCCTTGGCCAGACCGGTGATGAACTTGCGCTCGTTGTCGTTGCGGTCCGGACCCTTGGCGACGACCGCCTGGACGACCTTGCGACGGCGGCGGGAGCCGATCTCGCCACGGTGCGTGGCGGTCTTCAGCAGCCGGGTGAGGTACTGGTCCTGGGCCTTGCTGCCGGGCGTCGGGTTCTGGCTGATCACGTACATCTGCTGACCCATGGTCCAGACGTTGGTGGTCAGCCAGTAGACGAGGACACCGACGGGGAAGTTGATACCCATGACCGCGAAGATCACCGGGAAGATGTACATCAGCATCTTCTGCTGCTGCATGTACGGGGTCTTCACCGTCAGGTCGACGTTCTTCTGCATCAGCTGGCGCTGGGTGTAGAACTGCGACGCCGACATCAGAATGATCATGATCGCGGTGACGACACGGACATCGGTCAGCGAGGCCTGAAGGGCCTCCACCTTCTCGGTGCTGTCCGTGAACTTGGCCGCCAGCGGAGCGCCGAAGATATGCGCCTGCCGGGCACTGGCCAGCAGCGGCTCATTGATGACGCCGACCACATCGCCGGAAGCGATCTTGGAGAGGACGTAGTAGAGCGCGAAGAAGAACGGCGACTGGGCGAGGATCGGCAGGCACGAGGAGAGCGGGTTGGTACCCGTCTCCTTGTACAGCTTCATCATCTCTTCGGACTGGCGCTGCCGGTCGTTCTTGTAGCGCTCCTGGATCGCCTTCATCTTCGGCTGGAGCGCCTGCATGTTCCGCATCGACTTGATCTGCTTCACGAAGAGCGGGATCAGACAGATACGGATGAGGACCACCAGCGACACGATGGACAGTCCCCAGGCCCAGCCCGTGTCGGGGCCGAAGATCGCCCCGTAGAGCTTGTGGAACTGGACGATGATCCACGAGACGGGTGTGGTGATAAAACTGAAGAGACTGGCAATCGTGTCCACTAATCAGGCTCCTTGAGCTTTGGGCGAGGTCTCTGCGGCCGGACTCGGGGGTGCGGAATCCCCTCCCGACGGCGCCGGAGGCACCTCGGAACCGTGCCCGCCCTTGTCTGTGCCGGCATGGGCGTCCTTGCCCCGCAGGGCGTTGCGCAGCATCTCGTGCCACCGTGGACGCTTCCGCGGGGGCACATGATCCACTCCGCCCGGTGACCACGGATTGCACCGCAGGATCCGCCAGGCGGTGAGCACTGTGCCTTTCACCGCACCGTGCCGGTCGATGGCTGTGTACCCGTAGTGGGAACACGACGGGTAGTACCGGCAGACGGGCCCCAGCATGGGGCTGATCGTCCACTGGTACAGCTTGATCAGAGCCAGCAGCGGGTACTTCATCGCGCGCCCCCTCCCAGGAGCCGCTCGAAGGCGGCGTCCAGGTCCCGGGCCAACTGTGCGTGATCGGCGTCGCCCGCTCCGGGCAGCGCCCGTACGACCACCAGGCTACCGGCGGGCAGCTCGGCAAGCCGGTCGCGTATCAGATGCCGCAGCCTGCGCTTGACCTTGTTGCGCACAACCGCGCCACCCACTGCCTTGCTCACGACGAAACCCGCACACGTCGGGGGAGCGCTCTCCCCAGGCGCGTGCGGGTCCGGTGAACCGCTGCGTAGATGGACGACGAGGAACGGCCGTCCGGCCCTGCGTCCTCGTCGTACCGCGGCCGCGAAGTCCTCGCGCCGCCTCAGCCGATTCTCGGTAGGCAGCACGTCATAACCTGTACGCGATCAGGCGGACAGGCGAGCGCGACCCTTGCTGCGGCGAGACGCGAGAATCGCGCGGCCGGCACGGGTACGCATGCGCAGACGGAAACCGTGGGTCTTCGCCCGGCGACGGTTGTTCGGCTGGAAGGTGCGCTTGCTCACTCGGGGGCTCCAGATGAAGATTCGTAGGTGGCGGGGTATCGCCTGGCTGTCACCGTGCGCCCACGAGTAGCTCGCGTTTCGCCCGAGTGCACCGCTTCACGACCACAAACGTGATCTTTGCCCATCGGAGGCAGGCGGCAGCAGCCATCGACAACTCGACCTGGTTACGGTACGCGCGGCTACGCCATCCGGTCAAACCAGCCCCCGGCGGCCCCCTGCCGACCCGCCGCACAGGGCCCGCTGTGCACAGGCTGTGGACAACAACTTGAACGAGCCGGGTCGCGCTGACTACCGTGGCTGAACTCCGAATCTTTCCTTTCTGTCCTTGACTGTCCTTCCCCCACCGCCCCCGGACCACCCTTTCGGGCACGTGCGGGACCTTCGAGAGAGCGTGGCTCGTGGCTGACGTACCTGCCGATCTTGCCGCAGTGTGGCCACGAGTGCTGGAACAGCTCCTCGCCGAGGGCCAGGGCGTCGAGCCCAAGGACAAGCAGTGGGTCGAGCGCTGCCAGCCGCTGGCGCTGGTCGCCGACACCGCGCTGCTCGCCGTTCCCAACGAGTGGGGGAAGCGGGTACTGGAGGGCCGGCTGGCGCCGCTGATCAGCGAGACGCTCAGCCGGGAGTGCGGCCGCCCGATCCGGATCGCGATCACCGTGGACGATTCGGCGGCCGAGCCCGCGCCCCCGCACCAGCAGTCCGCGCCCGCCGCCCCGCTCTACGACGAGCCCGGCGAGCCGGGTCCCGAGCGCTACCGGGGGGCCGATCCCTACGGCGGCTACGGGCACCGCCCGGCCGAGGACGGGCTGCCGGAGATCCGCCCGGCCTACCCCGAGTACCAGCAGCAGCGGCCCGAGCCCGGTGCCTGGCCGCGCACCCAGGAGGACCTGTCCTGGCAGCAGCCGCGGCTCGGCGGGTTCCAGGACCGCGATCCGTACGCCGGCCCGCGTCCGCACCAGATGCCGCAGCACGACTACCGCGGCCCCCAGCAGTCCGAGCGGCCGTCCTACGAGCAGCAGCGGCCCGAGCGGCGCGAGCCCGCCGAGCCCCCGCACCGCTCCGGGCCGGCCGGGCTCCAGGGGCCCGCGAGGCCGCCGGGCGGCGCCGACGGTCCGGGGGGAGCCCCGGGGGGTCCGCCGGCGCCCGGCGGTCCGGGGGAGCCGCATGCCCGGCTGAACCCCAAGTACCTCTTCGACACCTTTGTGATCGGCGCCTCCAACCGGTTCGCCCACGCGGCCGCGGTGGCGGTGGCCGAGGCGCCCGCCAAGGCGTACAACCCGCTTTTCATCTACGGGGAGTCCGGCCTCGGCAAAACGCATCTGCTGCATGCGATCGGGCACTACGCGCGCAGCCTCTACCCGGGTACCCGGGTCCGGTACGTGAGCTCCGAGGAGTTCACCAACGAGTTCATCAACTCGATCCGCGACGGCAAGGGCGACACCTTCCGCAAGCGGTACCGGGACGTCGACATCCTGCTCGTCGACGACATCCAGTTCCTGGCGAGCAAGGAGTCGACGCAGGAGGAGTTCTTCCACACCTTCAACACGCTCCACAACGCCAACAAGCAGATCGTGCTCTCCTCCGACCGGCCGCCCAAGCAGCTGATGACGCTGGAGGACCGGCTGCGGAACCGTTTCGAGTGGGGGCTGACCACCGACGTCCAGCCGCCGGAGCTCGAAACCCGGATCGCGATCCTGCGGAAGAAGGCCGTCCAGGAGCAGCTGAACGCACCGCCGGAGGTGCTGGAGTTCATCGCCTCCCGGATCTCCCGCAATATCCGCGAGCTGGAGGGCGCCCTGATCCGGGTGACCGCCTTCGCCTCGCTGAACCGGCAGCCGGTCGACCTCGGGCTGACCGAGATCGTGCTGAAGGACCTGATCCCCGGCGGAGAGGACTCGGCGCCCGAGATCACGGCGGGCGCGATCATGGCGGCCACGGCGGACTACTTCGGGCTGACCGTGGAGGACCTCTGCGGCTCCTCCCGCAGCCGGGTGCTGGTCACGGCCCGGCAGATCGCCATGTACCTCTGCCGTGAGCTGACCGATCTGTCGCTGCCGAAGATCGGCGCGCAGTTCGGCGGCCGCGACCACACCACCGTGATGCACGCGGACCGCAAGATCCGCGCGCTGATGGCCGAGCGGCGTTCCATCTACAACCAGGTCACCGAGCTGACCAACCGCATCAAGAACGGCTGACGGCGGCCCCGGGGCAGGCCCCCCGGGCCCCTTCCGCGGCAGTGGGCGAGCGCCCCGGGACTCCGGTCCCGGGGCGCTTTTCCATGGGCGTACGGGGCGGCCCAGCGGCTTCCCCGGAGGCTTTCCCGAGGGCCTTCCGAGGGCCTCCCCGGGCTCCGGCACAGCCTCCGGGAGCCGTCCTGGAGCACTCCGGAGCCGTCCGGGAGCCGTCCGGGAGCGCTTCGGGACCGCCGCGGGCGCGGGAACCCTCCGCGGCCGCTGTTCGATTACGGGGCCGGTGGGCCGGGTTCTCCACAGAACACGGGAGAATTCACCGTCCACACCCTGGGGACCGGGGAGTTGTCCCTACGGTGTCCACAGGCGGGCCGGTCCTCCGATGATCACAGCAGGTCAGGTGGTTGGGGATTTGTGGTCAACCGTAATCCACAGACTGTGGACAACGAATCCGTCCACAGGGGGCGGGAAAAGTTGTCCACCGGCCGCCCACAGGCGGAGCGGGGTTGCCCACAGCTTGTCCACACCGCTGTCCACTGTTCGGCAACACAACACCCCCTCTCACCGGGTCGAGTGAAAGCCGTCACACCAAGGAGGCGGATTGGGCTGTGGGGAACCTGGGTAAAGCTGGGGACAGGGCTGGGGAGAACTCCCACGAGGCTGTGCATCGCCTGTGCAGAACTTTCCGGTGTCCACAGAGACGGCTGGTTATCCACTGCCTCCACCCACAGGCACGGTGGACAAAAAACCGCTGCTGACCTGCGAAAACAGGGTTATCCACGGTATCCACAGGCCCTACTACTACTCCCACTCAGAGTTACCGGGGAATCCGCTTCGAAGTGGGGCCTGTGCACAACTCAAGCCGACCGCCCGGCACGGCCGTGGTCACGACTTGACCCCGAGGCGCACCCGCTGTCAGCGCCGTACGTCAGACTGGTCCCCGGCGACACAGCCGACGACAAGAGCCAGCAAGGGCGAGACGGCGACAGCAGCAGGAGGCGGTTCCGGTGAAGATCCGGGTTGAGCGCGATGTACTCGCGGAGGCGGTGGCCTGGGTGGCCCGGAGCCTCCCAGCCCGTCCTCCGGCGCCCGTGCTCGCGGGTCTGCTGCTGAAGGCCGAGGACGGCGTGCTGAGCTTCTCCAGCTTCGACTACGAGGTCTCGGCCCGGGTCTCGGTGGAGGCCGAGGTCGAGGACGACGGCACGGTCCTGGTCTCCGGCCGGCTGCTCGCCGACATCTGCCGCGCCCTGCCCAACCGCCCGGTGGAAATTTCCACAGACGGTGTACGGGCGACCGTGGTCTGCGGCTCCTCCCGCTTCACCCTCCACACCCTGCCGGTGGAGGAGTACCCCGCGCTGCCGCAGATGCCGACCGCGACCGGGACCGTCCCCGGTGAGGTCTTCGCCGCCGCCGCCGCCCAGGTCGCCATCGCCGCGGGCCGCGACGACACCCTCCCCGTGCTCACCGGCGTCCGGATCGAGATCGAGGGCGATACCGTCACCCTGGCCTCCACCGACCGCTACCGCTTCGCCGTCCGCGAGTTCCTGTGGAAGCCGGAGGACTCCGGCGCCTCCGCGGTCGCCCTGGTGCCCGCGAAGACCCTGCTGGACACCGCCAAGGCGCTGACCAGCGGCGACACCGTGACCCTGGCACTCTCCGGCAGCGGTGCGGGAGAGGGACTGATCGGTTTCGAGGGGGCCGGCCGGCGGACCACGACCCGGCTGCTGGAAGGCGACCTCCCGAAGTACCGCACGCTCTTCCCCACCGAGTTCAACTCGGTGGCCGTGATCGAGACCGCGCCCTTCGTCGAGGCGGTCAAGCGCGTCGCCCTGGTCGCCGAGCGGAACACTCCGGTCCGGCTGAGCTTCGAGCAGGGCGTGCTGATCCTGGAGGCCGGCTCCAGCGACGACGCACAGGCTGTGGAGCGGGTCGACGCCCAGCTCGACGGCGACGACATCTCCATCGCCTTCAACCCGACGTTCCTGCTCGACGGGCTGAGCGCGATCGACTCCCCGGTCGCCCAGCTGTCCTTCACCACGTCGACGAAGCCCGCGCTGCTCAACGGCAAGCCGGCCGTCGACGCCGACGCCGACGAGGCGTACAAGTACCTGATCATGCCGGTGCGCCTCTCCGGCTGAGCACCGCCACCGGACCTCCGGTGAGCCCCGGGCCGTCGGACCCCGGCCGGGCCCGACGACCGCCGTGCGGCGGTGGGCCCACCGGTGCGGCCGGTGGACCCGCCGGGCCGCCCGGGCCGCCCCGGCGTAGGCTCGACCCAGGTCAGGTACGGAAAACGTCGGACTATGTGTAAGGACAGTGAGATGCAGCTCGGCCTCGTCGGCCTCGGGAAAATGGGCGGCAACATGCGCGAGCGCATCCGCCGCGCGGGCCACACCGTCGTCGGATACGACCGGAACCCCGATCTCGCCGATGTCCACAGCCTCGCGGAGCTTGTGGAGAAGCTTCCCGCACCCCGCGTGGTCTGGGTCATGGTCCCGGCCGGGGCCGCGACCCAGTCCACCATCGACGAGCTGGCCGAGCTGCTCTCCCCCGGCGACATCGTCGTCGACGGCGGCAACTCCCGCTGGACCGACGACCAGAAGCACGCGGTCGAGCTGGGCATCAAGGGCATCGGCTTCGTCGACTGCGGTGTCTCCGGCGGTGTCTGGGGCCTGGAGAACGGCTATGCGCTGATGTACGGCGGCGACGCCGAGAACGTCGCGAAGGTCCAGCCGGTCTTCGACGCGCTCAAGCCCGAGGGCGACTTCGGCTCCGTGCACGCGGGCAAGGTCGGCGCCGGCCACTTCGCGAAGATGGTCCACAACGGCATCGAGTACGCGATGATGCAGGCCTACGCCGAGGGCTGGGAGCTGCTGGAGAAGGCCGACGCCGTTACCGATGTGCGCGAGGTCTTCCGCTCCTGGCAGGAGGGGACCGTGATCCGCTCCTGGCTGCTCGACCTGGCGGTCAACGCCCTCGACGACGACGAGCACCTGGACAAGCTGCGCGGCTACGCCGAGGACAGCGGCGAGGGCCGGTGGACCGTCGAGGCCGCCATCGACCACGCCGTACCGCTTCCGGCGATCACCGCGTCGCTGTTCGCGCGCTTCGCGTCCCGCCAGGACGACTCCCCGCAGATGAAGATGATCGCCGCGCTGCGCAACCAGTTCGGCGGCCACGCGGTGGAGACCAAGAAGTAACGGCCCTCGGGCCGGGAAGCAAGACGGCTTCGGCCGGGGAGGTCGGCGTACACCCATGCACGTCACGCATCTGTCGTTGGCCGACTTCCGCTCGTACGCCCGGGTCGAGGTGCCCCTCGGCCCGGGCGTCACCGCGTTTGTGGGGGCGAACGGACAGGGCAAGACCAATCTGGTCGAGGCGGTCGGCTATCTGGCCACCCTCGCCAGCCACCGGGTCTCCTCCGACGCCCCGCTGGTCCGCGCCGGAGCCGAGCGGGCGGTGATCCGGGCCGCCGTCACCCAGGGCGAACGCTCCCAGCTGGTCGAGCTGGAGCTCAACCCGGGCCGCGCCAACCGCGCCAGAATCAACCGGTCGTCGCAGGTCAGACCGCGTGATGTGCTCGGGATAGTACGGACCGTGCTCTTCGCCCCCGAGGATCTGGCCCTGGTCAAGGGAGATCCGGGGGACCGCCGGCGCTTCCTCGACGAGCTGATCACCGCGCGTTCACCGCGGATGGCAGGCGTCCGCTCCGACTACGAGCGGGTCCTCAAACAGCGCAACACCCTGCTGAAGTCGGCGGCGATGGCCCGCCGGCACGGCGGCCGGGGCGGGGATCTCTCCACCCTCGACGTCTGGGACCAGCATCTGGCCCGGGCGGGCGCGGAGCTGCTGGCCCGGCGCGGCGAGCTGATCGCCGCCCTCCAGCCGCTGACCGACAAGGCGTACGAATCGCTGGCACCGGGCGGCGGGCCGGTCACCCTGGAGTACCGTTCCTCCGCCGCCCTGGCGGCCGAGACCGGCGACGAACCGGGCACGGACCCGCTGCCGGACAGCCCGGACGAGCTGTACACCCTGCTCATGACGGCCCTCGGCGCCTCCCGTAAACAGGAGATCGAGCGCGGTGTCACGCTGGTCGGCCCGCACCGCGACGATCTGGTGCTCCGGCTGGGACGGCTGCCCGCGAAGGGGTACGCCAGCCACGGCGAGTCCTGGTCGTACGCGCTGGCGCTCCGGCTGGCCTCGTACGATCTGCTGCGGGCCGAGGGCAATGAACCCGTTCTGGTCCTCGACGACGTCTTCGCCGAACTCGACGCGCGCCGCCGGGAACGGCTGGCGGAGCTGGTGGCTCCGGGCGAACAGGTGCTGGTGACCGCGGCGGTCGCCGAGGACGTACCCGACGCGCTGAGCGGGGCGCGGTACACGGTGGCGGAGGGCGAGGTGACCCCGCTGTGAGCGAGAACACACCCTTCCCCCTGCCCGGTACGGGCGGCCCCGGGCTGCCGGGCGGCCCGGCCGCCGGTCCGGTCGGACCCCTGCCCGGCGCGCCCGGAGGCGCCCGAGTGCCGGAGGCGTCCGGGGTCGATCTGGCCCGGGTCGCGCTGCGCGCGGCCAAGGAGCAGGCACGGGCCCGCGGGGCCGCCGCCCAGGACCGCCGCCAGGCCCGCCGCGGCGGCGGACTGCGTTCGGGCGCCCGTGCGGACGGCCGTGACCCGCTGCCGCTGGGCGCCGCCATCAACAGGCTGATCACCGAACGCGGCTGGGAGACCCCGGCCGCGGTGGGCGGTGTGATGGGCCGCTGGCCGCAGATCGTCGGCGAGGGCCTGGCCAACCACTGCGTACCGCAGCGGTACGACGAGGACGAGCGGGTCCTCACGGTCCAGTGCGACTCCACCGCGTGGGCCACCCAGCTGCGGCTGCTCGCGCCCAGGCTGGTGGCCCGGCTCAACGAGGACCTCGGACAGGGCACCGTCGTACTGATCAAGGTGCTCGGCCCGGGGGCGCCGCGCCGCGGCTTCGGCCCGCTGCGGGCCCCGGGGAGCACCGGACCGGGCGACACCTACGGCTGATCCCGTGCCGGGGCGCGGGGCGGTGGGTGCGCGGGGCCGTTTCCGTACGGCCCGGCACCGTACGGCCCGCTCAGGTCCCGCCCCGCCCGGCTCCGTACGGTCTGTACGCCCGGACAGGGCACCGCCCGCCCTTTTTCCGCCGCTTTTCCGGCCTTTCCACCGGCTGTGCGCCGGTCGCGGCGAGGCCCCGCCCGGTGTCGGGGCAGTGGCGGAGCACGGGATTCCGGGGGGTCTTGCCGAGCCCTCCCTCACCGTGACGAGCGGTTGACAGGCCGAAGCGCTCAAAGCCGGTGTGAGCCTCTTGGAGCCCCTGCCCGAATATGGGGAGTCGGACAGGGCGTTCCCAGGGCGGCACATGAGGACTCAGCTACCGGCAAACCCCCATTCGTGTCGGCGGTACCGGTAGACTGGTGGACAATCCCGCCACCTTGCGGAACATGTCGAACGACGCAGCCGTCCCCGCCTGCCCGGAGAACGGCTTGTGCTGTGCCAGAAAGGGCGCTTCGTGGCCGATTCCGGCAACCCCAACGAGATCAACCCGTCCACCCCCTCCGTCGGCGACGGCGAGGTCACCGCCTCGTACGACGCCAGTGCGATCACCGTTCTTGAGGGGCTGGACGCGGTCCGCAAGCGGCCCGGCATGTACATCGGCTCGACCGGTGAGCGTGGGCTTCATCACCTGGTGTACGAGGTCGTCGACAACTCCGTCGACGAGGCGCTCGCCGGGCACGCGGACACCATCGACGTGACGATCCTCGCCGACGGCGGCGTCCGGGTCGTCGACAACGGCCGTGGCATCCCCGTGGGCATCGTTCCGTCCGAGAACAAGCCGGCCGTCGAGGTCGTCCTCACCGTGCTGCACGCGGGCGGAAAGTTCGGCGGCGGCGGCTACGCCGTCTCCGGCGGTCTGCACGGCGTCGGCGTCTCCGTGGTGAACGCGCTCTCCACCAAGGTCGCCGTCGAGGTGAAGACCGACGGCCACCGCTGGACCCAGGACTACAAGCTCGGCGTCCCGACTGCGCCCCTCGCGCAGAACGAGGAGACCGCGGAGACCGGCACCTCGGTGACCTTCTGGGCCGACGGCGACATCTTCGAGACCACCGAGTACTCCTTCGAGACGCTCTCGCGCCGGTTCCAGGAGATGGCCTTCCTCAACAAGGGCCTGACCCTGACCCTGACCGACGAGCGCGAGTCCGCGCGGGCCACCGCCGGTGCCGACTCCACCGAGGAGGAGGAGGCCGACAAGGCGCGCACGGTCACGTACTACTACGAAGGCGGCATCGTCGACTTCGTCAAGTACCTGAACTCGCGCAAGGGCGAGCTGATCCACCCCACGGTGATCGACATCGAGGCCGAGGACAAGGAGCGGATGCTCTCGGTCGAGATCGCGATGCAGTGGAACTCCCAGTACACCGAGGGCGTTTACTCCTTCGCGAACACCATCCACACGCATGAGGGCGGTACGCACGAGGAGGGCTTCCGCGCCGCGCTCACGGGCCTGGTCAACCGGTACGCCCGGGACAAGAAGCTGCTCCGCGAGAAGGACGACAACCTCTCCGGCGAGGACATCCGCGAGGGTCTGACCGCGATCATCTCGGTCAAGCTGGGCGAGCCGCAGTTCGAGGGCCAGACCAAGACCAAGCTGGGCAACACCGAGGCGAAGACCTTCGTCCAGAAGGTGGTGCACGAGCACCTCACCGACTGGTTCGACCGCAACCCCAACGAGGCCGCGGACATCATCCGCAAGGCCATCCAGGCGCAGACCGCGCGGGTCGCCGCCCGCAAGGCCCGTGACCTGACCCGCCGCAAGGGGCTGCTGGAGTCCGCCTCCCTGCCCGGCAAGCTCAGCGACTGCCAGTCCAACGACCCGACGAAGTGCGAGATCTTCATCGTCGAGGGTGACTCCGCCGGTGGTTCGGCGAAGTCCGGCCGCAACCCGATGTACCAGGCGATCCTGCCGATCCGCGGCAAGATCCTGAACGTCGAGAAGGCCCGGATCGACAAGATCCTCCAGAACACCGAGGTCCAGGCGCTGATCTCGGCCTTCGGCACCGGAGTCCACGAGGACTTCGACATCGAGAAGCTCCGCTATCACAAGATCATCCTGATGGCGGACGCCGACGTCGACGGCCAGCACATCAACACCCTGCTGCTGACCTTCCTCTTCCGCTTCATGCGACCCCTGGTCGAGGCCGGGCACGTGTTCCTCTCCCGCCCGCCGCTCTACAAGATCAAGTGGGGTCGGGACGACTTCGAGTACGCGTACTCGGACCGCGAGCGCGACGCCCTGGTCGAGCTGGGCAAGCAGCAGGGCAAGCGGATCCGCGAGGACTCGATCCAGCGCTTCAAGGGTCTGGGCGAGATGAACGCCGAGGAGCTGCGCGTCACCACCATGGACGTGGAGCACCGGGTGCTCGGCCAGGTGACGCTGGACGACGCGGCCCAGGCCGACGACCTCTTCTCCGTGCTGATGGGTGAGGACGTCGAGGCCCGCCGCTCCTTCATCCAGCGCAATGCCAAGGACGTCCGCTTCCTCGACATCTGAGTCGGCCCCAGCCGTCCGAGCTGACCGTACGAAAGGACAGAAGACCGGCTATGGCCGACGAGAACAACCCCGCCACCACCGAGGAGCCCGCGGGCGCCGCCGCCGCGGAGGAGCCGCAGATGCGGATCGAGCCCGTCGGGCTCGAAACCGAGATGCAGCGCTCGTACCTCGACTACGCGATGTCCGTGATCGTCTCGCGTGCGCTGCCCGACGTCCGGGACGGGCTCAAGCCCGTCCACCGCCGGGTGCTCTACGCGATGTACGACGGCGGCTACCGGCCCGAGAAGGGCTTCTACAAGTGCGCCCGCGTGGTCGGCGACGTCATGGGTACGTACCACCCCCACGGCGACTCCTCCATCTACGACGCCCTGGTCCGGCTGGCCCAGCCGTGGTCGATGCGGATGCCGCTGGTCGACTCCAACGGCAACTTCGGTTCCCCGGGCAACGACCCGGCCGCCGCCATGCGGTACACCGAGTGCAAGATGATGCCGCTGTCCATGGAGATGCTCCGGGACATCGACGAGGAGACCGTCGACTTCCAGGACAACTACGACGGCCGCAACCAGGAGCCGACGGTCCTCCCGGCGCGCTTCCCGAACCTGCTGGTCAACGGCTCCGCGGGGATCGCGGTCGGCATGGCGACCAATATCCCGCCGCACAATCTGCGCGAGGTCGCGTCCGGTGCCCAGTGGGCGCTGGAGCACCCTGACGCCACGCACGAGGAGCTGCTCGACGCGCTCATCGAGCGGATCAAGGGCCCCGACTTCCCGACCGGCGCGCTGGTCGTGGGACGCAAGGGCATCGAGGAGGCGTACCGCACCGGCCGCGGCTCCATCACGATGCGCGCGGTCGTCGAGGTCGAGGAGATCCAGAACCGCCAGTGCCTGGTGGTCACCGAGCTGCCCTACCAGGTCAACCCGGACAACCTCGCGCAGAAGATCGCCGACCTGGTGAAGGACGGCAAGGTCGGCGGGATCGCCGATGTCCGCGACGAGACCTCGTCCCGGACCGGTCAGCGTCTGGTGATCGTCCTCAAGCGGGACGCGGTCGCCAAGGTCGTCCTCAACAACCTCTACAAGCACACCGACCTCCAGACCAACTTCGGCGCGAACATGCTGGCGCTGGTCGACGGGGTGCCGCGGACGCTGTCGCTGGACGCGTTTATCCGCCACTGGGTGACCCACCAGATCGAGGTCATCGTCCGGCGGACCCGTTTCCGGCTCCGGAAGGCCGAGGAGCGGGCGCACATCCTGCGCGGTCTGCTGAAGGCGCTGGACGCGATCGACGAGGTCATCGCGCTGATCCGGCGCAGCGACACCGTCGAGATCGCCCGCGGCGGACTGATGGACCTGCTGGCCATCGACGAACTCCAGGCGAACGCCATCCTGGAGATGCAGCTGCGCCGGCTGGCCGCCCTGGAGCGCCAGAAGATCATCCAGGAGCACGACGAGCTCCAGGCGAAGATCAACGAGTACAACGGGATCCTGGCCTCGCCCGCCAAGCAGCGGGAGATCGTCAGCGAGGAACTGGCGGTCCTGGTCGAGAAGTACGGCGACGACCGGCGCTCCGCGCTGGTGCCCTTCGACGGTGATATGTCCATCGAGGACCTCATCGCCGAAGAGGACATCGTCGTCACCATCTCGCGCAGCGGCTATGTGAAGCGCACCAAGACCGACGACTACCGGTCCCAGAAGCGCGGCGGCAAGGGGGTGCGGGGCACCAAGCTGAAGGAGGACGACATCGTCGACCACTTCTTCGTCTCCACCACCCACCACTGGCTGCTCTTCTTCACCAACAAGGGCCGGGTCTACCGGGCCAAGGCGTACGAGCTGCCGGACGCCGGCCGGGACGCCCGCGGCCAGCACGTCGCCAATCTGCTGGCCTTCCAGCCGGACGAGCAGATCGCGGAGATCCTGGCGATCAGGGACTACGAGGCCGCCCCGTACCTGGTGCTCGCCACCAAGGGCGGACTGGTCAAGAAGACCTCGCTGAAGGACTACGACTCGCCGCGGGCCGGCGGTGTCATCGCGATCAACCTCCGGGAGACCGAGGACGGCAGCGACGACGAGCTGATCGGTGCCGAGCTGCTGTCCGCCGAGGACGATCTGCTGCTCATCAGCAAGAAGGCGCAGTCGATCCGGTTCACCGCGACGGACGAGGCGCTGCGGCCCATGGGCCGGGCCACCTCGGGCGTCAAGGGGATGAGTTTCCGCGAGGGCGACGAGCTGCTCTCGATGAATGTCGTCCGGCCGGGTACGTTCGTCTTCACCGCTACCGACGGCGGGTACGCCAAGCGGACCCCGGTCGACGAGTACCGCGTCCAGGGCCGCGGCGGCCTCGGTATCAAGGCCGCCAAGATCGTGGAGGACCGCGGGTCGCTCGTGGGCGCGCTGGTGGTCGAGGAATCCGACGAGATTCTGGCCATCACCCTCGGCGGTGGTGTGATTCGTACGCGAGTCAATGAAGTCCGGGAGACCGGGCGTGACACCATGGGTGTCCAGTTGATCAACCTGGGCAAGCGGGATGCCGTCGTCGGGATCGCGCGCAACGCCGAGGCCGGTCGGGAGGCCGAGGAAGTCGACGGAACCGAAGTCGGCGCCGACGGAACCGAATCGTCCCCGGTGACCTCTGAAGAGGTCAGGGGGATTGGTGTGGCCGGTGGTGGACCGGCCGAGGCGGCCGCCGAGGGCATTGAGCCTTCGGCCGGGGAGCACGAGGAGTAAACGCGTGAGTGGAGCCACGGGAGCCGGGCCGGCTGCTGCCGGAGCTGCGAAAGCCGCGAAGTCGAACGGTCCCCGTGGCTCTGCCACGGACTCCCAGGGGGTTTCGGTGACAGAGGCTGCGGACAGGTCGTCTCCGGTGTTCGACGGAAAGCGCCCGGCGGCGCAGCCCCAGACGGGGCCGTATCACCCGCCGCAGGCGTACCGGACGCCGGAGGGCGGCGACACCCAGTCGGGCGTCAGGATGCCGCGTACGGGTGCCCGGACCACCCCGCGGACGCGCAAGGCGCGGCTGCGGGTGGCGAAGGCGGACCCGTGGTCGGTGATGAAGGTGAGCTTCCTGCTCTCCATCGCCCTCGGGATCTGCACGGTGGTCGCCTCTGCCGTGCTGTGGATGGTCATGGACGCGATGGGCGTCTTCTCGACCGTCGGCGGCACGATCAGCGAGGCCACCGGCTCCAACGAGAGCAACGGTTTTGACCTCCAGGCGTTTCTGTCGCTGCCGCGGGTGCTGATCTTCACCTCGGTGATCGCGGTGATCGACGTGGTCCTGGTGACGGCGCTGGCCACGCTGGGCGCGTTCATCTACAACCTCTCCGCGGGCTTTGTGGGCGGCGTCGAGCTGACCCTGGCGGAGGACGAGTAACCCCGTATTCCACCTGCCGCTCCGCCGTTCCGCCGTTGTGCGGGCGGACGGGGCGGCTTCGGTCCGGGACCTCCGGACTCTTCCACCGGGCACGGTCCGGGCCGCTCGCCGCGGCTCGGGGACCGTGCCCGGAGCTGTGTCCGGTCTCACTCCGGGGCTCCGGGGCTCCGGGACGCCCGCGGGCCCGGCCCCGGGGCGGTTACCAGCCGGACGGGGGCCGTTGAAACCGGCCGGAGGCCCTTACCGGCCGCCCGGCCGGTTTGCCGGAGGCCCGCCGGACGCGGCTCCGGGCCCTTGGTACGGGCCCCGGGGCGGGGCGGCGGGATACGGATTTGGGAGCTGCGCCGCAGGTGCGCTAATCTTCAGAGGTCAGCGCAGAGCGCGGCGGGGCTATAGCTCAGTTGGTTAGAGCGCATCCCTGATAAGGATGAGGCCACAGGTTCAAATCCTGTTAGCCCCACATTGTGGAAAACCCCCGGGTGAGATCACCCGGGGGTTTTCTGTGTTTGCTGCCCGGAGGGCGCGTGGATCCCCTGCCGGTGCGGTGCGGTGCGGTGCGGTGCCGGGCGGCGTACGGGGGAGGGGGCTACGGGGCCGGTGTGCCGGGACCCGCGTACGGGCCCGCTCGGGGCGGAAGGGCGCTTGCTCTCGCGGGGAGGCGGGTCGTAGCCTGACAGTCCGGATCTGATGGACCGTCAGATGGGGAGTGATCCGCGTGATTGGCAGGGAGCAGGAGCACGGCGGCCGGGACCTTCCCCGGGTCATCAGCGTGGACGACCATGTGATCGAGCCTGCGCACCTCTTCGAGACCTGGCTGCCGGCCAGGTACCGGGACCGGGGGCCCAAGCCGTTCACCGCGGGCATCGGCGAGCTGGCGTACGTGGGCGGGAAGTACCGCTTCCGGACGGATCCGGAGGGCCAGCGGACCGACTGGTGGCGGTACGAGGACGAGATCTTCCCGTACAAGCGGATCATCGCCGCGGTCGGCTTCTCCCGGGACGAGATGACCCTCGACGGCATCACCCGGGAAGAGATGCGCCGGGGCTGCTGGGATCCGCAGGCCCGGCTGGCGGACATGGACCTCAACCATGTCGAGGCGTCGCTCTGCTTCCCCACCTTCCCGCGCTTTTGCGGACAGACCTTTGCCGAGGCGCGGGACAAGGAGGTGGCCCTGGCCTGTGTGCGCGCGTACAACGACTGGATGGTGGAGGAGTGGTGCGGTGACAGCGGGGGCCGGCTGATCCCGCTCTGTCTGATCCCGCTGTGGGACGTGGAACTCGCCGTCGCGGAGATCCGGCGCAACGCCGCGCGCGGGGTGCGGGCGGTGACCTTCTCCGAGCTCCCCACCCATCTGGGGCTGCCGTCGATCCACTCCGGGTACTGGGACCCGTTCTTCGCGGCCTGCGAGGAGACCGGGACCGTGGTGAACATGCATATCGGGTCGTCGTCGCAGATGCCCGCCGCCTCACCGGACGCGCCGCCGGCCGTGCAGGCGGCGCTCAGCTTCAACAACGCCATGGCGTCGATGACGGACTTCCTGTTCAGCGGGGTCCTGGTGCGGTTCCCGCGGCTGAAGCTGGCGTACAGCGAGGGCCAGATGGGGTGGATCCCGTACGCCCTGGAACGCGCCGACGACGTGTGGGAGGAGCACCGGGCCTGGGGAGGCGTACGGAATCTCGTACCCGAGCCGCCGTCCGTGTACTACTACCGGCAGATCTTCTGCTGCTTCTTCCGGGACCGGCACGGGATCGAGGCCATCGAGAAGGTGGGGGTGGACAACGCGACCTTCGAGACGGACTATCCGCACGTCGACTCCACCTGGCCGGAGACGAAACGGGTCGCGGAGGAGCACGTCGGCGGGCTGCCGGAGGAGGTGGCGTACAAGCTGCTGCGCGGCAACGCGATCCGGATGCTCGGCCTTCCCCTCGACCGGGACCGCGGGCGCGGTACGGATCCGGGCCGGGGCGCGGCCCCGGCCGGTGCCGTCTGAGGCGGTCCGGGGATCCGGTGCCACCTGGGAAAACGGTACGGGCGGCCGGGATCGAACGGATGGCCGTGGGCGGTGCGGGCCGTCGCGGCAAGGGGTACACAGGTCACCGATCGGTATCGGTCGGTGTGTATAGTCGGGCGCCAGAAGTCCTCATACGTCAAGGAAAGACGAGGTCGCGCGGTGAAGAAGCTTCTCCTGGTCGCACTGGCCGCCATCGGCGGGCTCCTCGTGTACCGCCAGATCCAGGCGGACCGCGCCGAGCAGGATCTGTGGACGGAGGCGACCGACTCCGTGCCCGCAGGCTCCGGTGTGTGAGACCCGGCAGTCATAGGTCATCCGACTCGGCAGAGCCCCGGTCGTCGCTCGGCGCGACCGGGGCTCTGTGCTGTCCGGAAACGGTCTGCGGGGTGTGTGCGGCACGGGTGAGCCCGGGGCGGCGGGTGGTGCCGGGGGTCAGGACTCGGCGAGGGCCCAGAAACCGACGGCGTAGCAGACCAGGGCCAGCGCGAGCAGGGGCACCGCGAACTTGAGGGGCGGCAGGGCCCGTTTGCGGCGGCGGGCGGCCCGGCGGAGCTCCGCGCGGGAGAGGGGAGTCCGCGGGCTCTGGGCGGTGTAGGTCCGCGTCGGAGCGGCCTGGGGGGAGCCGTAGGGCAGCGGGGTCGTCGGCGCGGTCCGCCCGGGCGGGTGCGGCGGGCCGGGGCTCCGGGCCGGGAGGGCGTGGGGGCGGTGGGCGGCGGGCTCGGCGGAGGCCGGTTGAGCTTCTGGTGGCAGGTTCCGTACGGGCGGGGCCGGTGCGGGCGCGGCTGCCGGTGCCGTGCCGGGCGGGGTGGCGGGAGTGGTTCCGGAGGACGGGCCCGGGGGCGGGCCGGGGGTGCTGCCGATCGGGTGCGGCGGTGGGGTCGGCGGCTGGCTGGGCGGCGCCGGGACCATGGCGACACCGCCGGTGTGCGGTGGGCCCGGAGGCACGGGAGGCGGTGCGGGAAGCGCGGAGGGGACGGCAGGGCTGCCGGTGGCGGGGCCGGCGGCGGAGTCCGTGACCGGGGTGCCGCCCGAATGCCCGGAGGGACGGCCGGTGGAGTGGGGGTGGTGCGGGGCAGGGGTTTCGGCGGCGAAGCCGCGGCCGCCGGTCGTGCCGTGTCCTTCCGTACCGGTGGCACCCGGCGCCGCGGAGATGCCGGGAGCGGTCGTGGTGCCGGGGACGGTGGCGATGGCCGGTGGTGGCGGCCCGTCGGGGCCTTCCGGGCCGAAGCCTTCCGGGAGCGGCTCCAGCTGATCGAAGATCTCCACCGGTTCCTCGTCGGATCCCGGCTCCGGGAGGGCCTCCACCGCCGCGAGAAGCGCCTTGCGCGCCCCGGCGGCGGACTTGAAGCGGTCTTCGGGATCGGGCTGGAGAAGCCCGGCCAGCACCTGCCACAGGGGCTCCGCGATACCGATGGGAGCGCCGGGAGTGCCGTGTTCGACGAAATGCTCGACCAGGGCGTCCGCATCGGGCTTCTGCCCCTGGAGGAGATAGAGGCCCACCAGCCCGACGGCGAAGAGGTCCGCGGGGAAATCGGGCTCGGCGCCGGTCATCTGCTCGGGTGCGAAGTAGCCCGGTGTGCCGACCACGTAGTTGGTCTCGGTCAGCCGCGGCTCGCCCTTGCGCATGGCGATACCGAAGTCGGAGAGCCGGAGATGGGGGCGGCCGGTGCCGGTCGCCTCCAGCAGGATGTTCGCGGGTTTGATGTCCCGGTGGACCACGCCCTCCGCATGGACCGCGGCGAGTCCGGCGAGCAACTGGTCGAGCAGGGTGCAGACATAGCGCGGCGGCAGCGGCCCGTAGTCGCCGATCACATGGGCCAGTGAGCCTCCGCCGACCAGATCCATGGTGAACAGGACCTTGTCGTCGTCCGCCGCCCAGCTGGCGGGTGCCAGTACATGGGGATGGTCGATCCGCATCGCCTGCTCGCGGACGAACCGCAGCAGGGTGTGGGCGTCGCTCTGCCGGAGCACCTTGGCCGCGACATACCGCCGGCGCCGGTGGTCCCAGGCACGCCAGACCGCGCCGACACCCCCGTGCCCGATCGGGTCGATCAGCTCGTACCGAGCGGCGAAGACCTCACCCATGGCGCTGTGCCCGCTCCTCGTTCCCTCGTGAGGCGCCTGCCCCGCCTCGCTGCCGGCCCGCGACCGCTCCCGGGAGCCGCGGACCCGCCGTGCCCCGGTGGACGGTCAGCTCTGGTGCGACTCGTAGTGCGCGACGGCGTCGGCGGTGCGGCCTGCTCCGTACACCCGGAGGAACTCTGCCAGCTCGGGGTGGGTGGGGGCGAGGGAATCCGCCGCGTCGATGATGTCCCCGGCGGCGGCGACCGAGCGCAGCAGCGACTGGATCTCCCGCACCACCCGGCGTACGGTCGGCGCGCCCGAGCTGGTGGTGGTCTGTCCGGTGCCGGTCAGAACGGATCCCCCCTGGGACTTCTTGATCTCTTCCATCCGGTCGGCCGCCTCGACGGCGCTGACGCTGCCGTCCGCGACCTGGCTCGCCAGCTCCTGGAGGGCCTGGACCCGCTGGACCACGGCCGGGTTGCCGATCTTGGCCCGCTGGCCGCTCATGAGCTGGGAGAGCATCGGCGCCGACAGTCCGAGTACGGCCGCGAGCCGGGCCTGGTTCAGCCCGAGATCGTCGATGAGCCTGCGGAAGAGGGCGCCGAGCGGCTCCCCGTACCAGTTCCGCTGCAACTCCCTGGCTCTGGCGGTCGTCTCCTGCTGAGCGGCGTCCATGTGCGTCTCCCCATCGCTTCCCCGAGGCGCGCTTCACTGCTGCGAACCACGCCGTGCATCTTACGGAGAGTGGTCGTTCACCGGGAGTCCCAATCCCTTTGCAGGATGACCGCGGATACCCGGTATTCTGGTGCGCGGCGAAGGCCGGGATATCCGTCCCGTCCCCGCTCCCTTCACCCGGGGCCTTAGCTCAGTTGGTAGAGCGCTGTCTTTGCATGGCAGATGTCAGGGGTTCGACTCCCCTAGGCTCCACGGACCCGTAGAGGCTCCTCCGCATACCGCGGAGGGGCCTCTACGGCGTTCGCGGGGTCGCCCGGGCAGCCCTCAGCGGATGCCGTTGCCGGAGGGACGCGGCAGGGTGGCGGTGAGCAGCATCCCTACGGCTTCCCGCGCGGAGCTGCCGCCGCGCAGACAAGGACTGGTCATGGCCGTCATCCGCCATCGGTGTCCCTCTTCGAACCGGGTCCGGCGGTCCGTCACCGCCGTGGGAGCCGGGCTGCTGGCCGTGGTTCTCGGCGGCTGCTCGGGCCTGGGGCGTACCTCCGTCGGGATCGTCGCCTACGACACCGCGAAGAAGGACCACGCCCTGGTGAACAGCCCGCCGGTGAAGGGGTGCCACCGGCTCGGGGCCGACGGGGCCGTGGCGCTGACCAACGAGACCCTGGTCGATCTGATCGCCTATCCCACGGCCGACTGCTCGGGGAAGGACTCCATCTATGTGGCGACCATGACCTCGGATGTGGTCGCCCCCGGGGCGGGGTCCTGGAAGAGCTACAGCTTCGTTCACTAGCTTCGTCCGCAGAGAGGCGAGTGTCCGGGCGCGGGCGCGGGGGCTGTTTCACGTGAAACAGCCCCCGCAGCCACACCTCGGCCGTGCCCGAGTCCTGCCTCAGGCGTCGAGAACGGTCAGGTCCAGTCCCGCGAGCCGGTCCGCCCCGGCCAGCGCGTTGATCTCGACGATCTTTCCGCCCCGGATGGTGAAGGCCATGACGGAGAACGGCGAACCGTCGGGGGCCATGGAGACGAAGCCCGCCTCGCCGTTGACGAGTGCCGGACGGGCACCGGCCGCGAGCCGGGTGTACATGATCGCGTTCCGGGCGGCCTGGTCGGCGCCTCGTACGACCGCGCCCGGCCGCAGGGCGCCCCAGTCGGACCGGACGACCACATCCGGGTCCAGGACCGCGATCAGCCCCTCGAAGTCGCCCTCATGGGCCGCCGCGAGAAAGGCGTCCACCACGGCTCGCTGCTGGTGCACATCGGAATCCGGCGCCGGGGTGCCCTGGACGCGGCGGCGGGCCCGGCTGGCGAGCTGGCGCGTCGCGGCGGGGCTCCGGTCCACGATCGGCGCGATCTCGTCGAACGGTACGGCGAACAGGTCGTGCAGGACGAAGGCCAGCCGCTCGGCAGGGGCCAGGGTCTCCAGAACGACCAGCAGGGCGAGGCCCACGGAGTCCGCCAGCTCCGCCTGGTGCTCGGGGTTTCCGCCCTCCGGTCCGCCGATCACCGGGTCGGGGACCCGGACGATGTCCAGCGGGTCCTCCTGGCGCCGGGCACGGGAGGCGAGCATGTTCAGGCAGACCCGGCTGACGATCGTGGTCAGCCAGCCGCCCAGGTTCTCCACGCCGCCGGTGCCCGACCGGCTCACCCGCAGCCAGGCATCCTGGACCGCGTCCTCCGCCTCGCCGGAGGAGCCCAGCATCCGGTAGGCGACCGCGCGCAGATGTCCCCGGTGCTCCTCGAAGCGTGCCGCCAGCAGATCGTTCTCGTCCATGCGCCTCTTCTTCCTCCGCAGCCGTGTGCCACTGCTCTGACCATCCGGAGGTAACCGGTGTGACAGGGCACGGAAAACAATCCGGAGACGATCATGGACCGGGAGGCCGGGAAGCAGGGAAGCCGGGAAGGCCCGCAGCCTGCGGGGGCGGATCCCGGGGATTTCCTCCGGGCCGGAGGGCCGGCCGGATGATCCGGGAAGCGGCCGGTGCGAGCACGTACAGCCGGGGCAGGCCGCCGTGCCCGACCGCGCGCACAGTAGGCACCCGGCTCCGGCCCCGCCACCCGGGATGGACCGTTCGGGTGGTGTTCATCGGAAGAACCGCTTAGCAGCGGCGTCGGTCCTTCGCAACTCGGGATCCGTACACATCATGAGAAAGGTATGCAGATCGCCCAACCCGAAAGATCCGCCAAACCGAAAGATCGTCCAACCCGAAAGCGAGGGATCATGACCGCCCAGAAGGTCAGAGATGTATGGAGCGCGTTCCTTGCCGCGCTTGTCGCGCTGCTCGCGTCGCTGGGATTCTCCGGCGCCGCGGCGGCCCGGACACTGCCCGCGGCCGGCGCCCCCGCCGGGCCGGCGCTCCCGTCTCACGGCACGGACTCGCCCGCCGGGGCCACTGCCGCGGTGGAAGGCGGCGCACACCATCCCCCGGCCCGGGCCGCGCGTCCGGACATCCCGCCGCAGGACCGGGCGGCCGGGGACCGGACCCGGTCCCTGCTCCCGGCACGGTTCCGGGAGCAGGCCCGGGAGCGCGGACGGATCGTACGCTCGCTGCTGCCGATGCTCATCCCGTCCCAGACCCAGCGGTGGAGCGCCGGGCCACGGGAGAAGGCGTTGCCGCCGACCATCAAGCAGCGCATCGGTGCCGAAGCCCACGGTTCCTCCCCGTCGGTCCGCAGGATCCCGCTGTACGACACGGACGCGCCGGGTACCGGACCGGAGACGGACACCGCCGCCGACCGTACGCAGGCCGCGGCCGGTGCCCCGGGGAGCGACCCGTACGGCGCCGCGGACACCGGCGAGAGCGCATCCGGCCGGACCGCCGACCGCACCACCGTTCCGGCGGCGCGTTCGTCCTTCACGACGGCCGCGTGAGACTCCGGAATTCGCGTACGCGGCACCTCGGCGACACCGGCCGGGCACGGCCGGCACCACCGCTCCCACCGGACCGGCGGCTCCGACCGGCACCACCCGGGCAGCACGCCGGGGACGGGGAACACGCCGAACACGCTGTACGCGCCGTACGCGAAGGACCCGCACCACCGGGTGAAGGCATCGCCCGGCAGCGGTACGCGGTCAGGGCGGAGCAGACGGCAGCCCTCGGGCGCCCGGGCTCACCCGGAAGTCCGCGAAGACCGGTGGCCGGAAGCCCGCGAAGGCCGGTGAACGGGGCGACGCCCCGGACCACGACCGGTACCGGGTGCGATCAGGGACGGTCGTCCCGCCCCGCGGAATCAGCTTCGTCCTGCTTGGCCCGTACCTCGGGATCCAGCGCCTCCGGACTGCCGTCGACGGACGACAGCGGATCGCGGTCCGGGTCCGGAACCTCGGTCGCCTCGGGCGGCTCCACCAGCCAGTCCGGGTTGGCCTGCCGCTCCCACCACTTCCACGCCACGAACGCCACGGCCGCCACCCCACCGACGATCGCGAGCCCCTTGACGAGCCGGCCGGCCCTCGCCCGCCGCTCGTGCTTCCGCACCAGCCGCTGAATCTCCCCCGCCGTCACCCCGCCGCGCAGTGCGGCCAGTGCGGCACCCGACCTGACAACGGCCTCCTCCCCCACGGGCTGGGCCACGGCCACCGCGTGTTCGATCCGCGGACGGCTGTAATCCGCCGCCTGACGCGCCGCCTTCCGGGCCTGGTACGCCGCCCGGTGCGCAGCCGCGTCCACCTTCGGCGGCACATGCGGCGCCACATGCGCGCCGTACTGCAGACGCGCCTGAGCGGCGGTCCGCCGCGCTGCGTCCGAGACGCGCGGTACGACACGGTCTCGGGCTTCCTGCGCGTAGTACACGGCGTGGTCCCGGGCCGTACCGGCATAGGGCGCCATCACCTCCGCCGCGTGCAGCACACTCTCCTTGGCCGTATCGCCGGCGGTGCGCACGCTCTCCATGCTGGTCACGGGAACCTCCTCGTCGGTGGCTTTACGGGACACATCCGGGCGCACCCCGCTTCCCACCCCAGTTCAGTGCATGTCGTCTGATCGCCTGTCCGTCTGTGGGAAAATCATGCCGCCGGGCCGGGGCCTCGGCATGCGGTGCGGGCATCCGGGTCATCCGGCCCGTACCCCGAAGACGGCGTTCCATGGCGTTTCCGGTCGCATTTCGGCCGGTGCGCTCCATCCGTGCGAGGATCGGGACGACCGACAAGACCGTGCGAACCCATCGGAAGGCAGGACCGTGGCCGAGCAGCTTTACGCCACCCTCAAGACCAACCAGGGCGACATCGAGATCCGGCTGCTGCCGAACCACGCGCCCAAGACCGTCAAGAACTTCGTCGAGCTGGCCACCGGCGAGCGTGAGTGGATCAACCCGGTGACCGGGCAGAAGACCACGGACAAGCTCTACGACGGGACGATCTTCCACCGGGTCATCGAAGGCTTCATGATCCAGGGCGGCGACCCGCTGGGCAACGGCACCGGCGGCCCCGGCTACAAGTTCGCGGACGAGTTCCACCCGGAGCTGGCCTTCACCAAGCCCTACCTGCTCGCGATGGCCAACGCCGGCCCGGGCACCAACGGCTCGCAGTTCTTCATCACGGTCTCCCCGACGACCTGGCTGACCGGCAAGCACACCATCTTCGGCGAGGTCTCCACCGACGCCGGCAAGAAGGTCGTGGACGCGATCATCGGCACCCCGACCAACCCGCGCACCGACCGCCCGGTCAACGATGTGGTCATCGAGTCCGTGGTGATCGAGACCCGCGAGGGCTGATCTCCGGCCGCCGGGAACAAACCCGCCCCGCCCGTCCGTCTGGATGAGCGGGGCGGTGTGTTGCCGGGGCCCGGCCGGGGAAGCCGACGGAGGGAGCCGGTGCCGCCGCGCACCGGAACACCGGACAGGAATGTCCGTACGAAGCGGGGGCCGGCCGGCCCGCACGGGAGCCGGGACGCCCGGCCGGGATGTCGAAGGACGTGGTGGAAGCTCATGGACCAGGCCCCAGGCCATCCGCAGGAGTCGCGCGGCGCGCACGGCCTGCCCGGCTGCTACCGCCACCCCGACCGGGAGACGGGTATCCGCTGCACCCGCTGCGAGCGGCCGATCTGCACGGACTGCATGATCAGTGCTTCCGTCGGCTTCCAGTGCCCCGACTGTGTCCGCACCGGCTCCGGTACGGGGCACGGCCCGGCGGCCAACCAGCCGCGGACCATCGCGGGCGGGACGATCGCCGAGGATTCCTTCCTGGTCACCAAGATCCTGATCGGGATCAATCTGGCCGTCTT